>LUZO01000595.1 GCA_001603685.1 Bacteroidales bacterium Bact_23 | reverse complement strand
CTATTTCAATCTTTTTTCCAAGTATTCTTGCTATTTCCTGATCCTGTTTATTGGCAAAATAGGTTGAAAGATCTCTTAAATCTATTCCTTCGCTGGCTACTTTTCTTAGATTCAGGACATAAATCTTATTGTCTTTTTCAATAAAATCCACACCTTTCATTAAATCCTTTTCGCTTCCTGCACCAATATTGATTGGGGTAAGAACCTCAATTTCAACTTCAAGTTTTAAATTTACCATATGGGGTCAGATTTTAATGGGTAAAAATATTGATCTGCCATTTCTCCAGATTGGGTGGTCAAGCTTAGGTTCAAAATTTATTTTTGGAGCTAAATCCACAATCTTGCCTTTTATTTCCATTTCATTAATAGGCTCCGAGAAGACAGATGCGGGGAGAAAAGCATAAATGCTGTTTTTCCTTAATGTATTAAATGGAGGGGTAGTAATCCATCCTCCCCTTCGTGTAAAGTCATAACCAATGTTTTTTCCATTTAGCATTGACTTTAGTTGGTTTACATGCTCCGGGATAAAAACCGACATTGAAATGCTGTTATCTGATTTATCCGGCAATTTAAGCTCTATGGCATCTTTTAAAAATACAAAACTGCCATTTCCAATATTTCGGTCAGTGCCTATCCCTTCGTGTTGAAGCAGTTCCAGCCCGGATTCAAATAAACTGGTTTCTCCATCAACGATAAAAAATAATCCTGATTCCCCCTTAAAACAAATCCTGTCCATGTAGAATGGAGTGGCATTGCCTTCTCCGGTTCGTGTTATTGTTACTCTTGGGGCAACATAAGAATCAATAAAATCAGAATCTATTTTTGTTGTTGTTAGATATTCACCCCGGATATTCGTGATATCCGAATTGTTCTCAAAAAGGGAATTGCCATTCAGAGCCCTTTCAAAGTGATCTTTATCCAGCCAGGCAACTTTCTTGATTTTCTTCGCATTTGCCACATTTTCCAGTTTAGGCAATTTCTGGTAAAGTGGTTTTGGGAAAAAATAGACAGGTCCGGTTTCCTTATCCTGATAGAAAGGAAATAAGGAACTTATTACACAGCCTAAATCTCCGTTTTCCGGGATTCTTTTCCCCTTTTTTGCCAAACTTGAAACAATAGAAGCATAGAGGGTATCAGATTGGATAGTTTTTAAACTGATACCATAATCCTCCCTGTTGTCACCTATGTGTACCGGCGTGGTAAAATGCAACCTATAAATAGTGAATTTTGCCATCCTTTATTCTTTTTGAAACGGTATATCACTGTATTTTCTTTCGCTGAACTTGATTTGTCCATATCCTCTGGAACCGCTACCTCCCAGATAGTCGTTCTCCAATGCTTTGATCCCTTCCTCAAACAAAGCCATAAGGTTTTTACCTTCATCTTCCTTAAAGTCTGTGTCCCATACATTAATAATAAATTCAGCTTCAAAAAAGACTCCAGCGGGTATTCGTTCCATTTGACGAGGGTGCTCAGCGGTACCCTTAACCCGGTCAATAACATTTTCCCATTTGCTTTCGGTATAGGGCATGTCAAGGCTTTCACAATTTTTAAGAACATTTACCGATTCTTTGGTCATATATGCATCCCGTACAATTATTTTTGAAGGTTTGTTGTCTTTTGAATAACCGAACAGGTTGTTCACCTCTTCGTTGCCACCAACTTCTGCCGAACCTCGTATTTGTTCCAGAAGGCATCTCATTTTCCCTTTGATTGAACTGCCCGGAATATAGGGCTGATTATCCTTAGTGCCAATTTTTACAACCGGGTTGTCAATTCCACCGATTTCAACTTTATCACTTCCACCTCCGATATGTAAACCGGTAACTAATTCGATGGTGGTGTTAATTCTTATTTTTTTAATTAACTGTTTCATGTTTTTAGTTTTTTCAAGTTTCTGACTTTATTATTTGCCACCATAATACTTGTGGTATGCGACGATTGCTTCAAAAAGCTTCACAAAATTCTTAAAATCAGCTTTTTGATATTCTTTGTCGCTTCTGATTGCCCTGAGGCCCTTAGATATCTCTAATTCGAAGATTTTGATTTTTGTTTTATTTTCACCCCTTTCATTTTTATCCCTGCCAACTGCATAAGCAAGCATTGGCTGCAACATAGGCAAATCGCCGATTTTTCGATTCAAATCGGTATCAATTCTTCTTAGTTCACCAAAAAACTTCCTAAGTTGTGAAGTGGTTAAGGCTTTTGGTCCCCGATCGACACTATGGGCCAGCTCTTCTCCAAACTTTTTAGCCCATTCAATGGCATCTTCTGTAATGCCGTTGTGAATCCATTTTTCATCCATAATTATTCTTGTTAATTTGTTTTTAAAATTTGTTCTTTTGTTTGAAGTTCTGCCCAGCGGGCTGCAATGGCAATCAGTTCATAATCTGTCTCTTATACACATCTGACGCTGCCGACG
>LUZO01000594.1 GCA_001603685.1 Bacteroidales bacterium Bact_23 | reverse complement strand
ATATTGATAAGCATTATACTAATGAATATATTTTTATTAATTCTCTTGATGAAGTCGATAGCAAGGAGAACACAACGACGAGCCTTCAATGGAATCTCGATGATTTGGATACAGACATGTAAAGGAGATTGTTGTTACTTTTTGTGTTTTGAGGATATAAAACACCTCCGTAAATACAATAAACATTTAATAGAAATTAGAGCCGAGGCTGCTATATATGTAATTTCAGCGATTCATGCCAACTCCTATGAGCCTGTTACTAACGACAATCAAACTGAGCGCTGCCACCCCGCCCTAAAGGGCGGGGTATGCTTCGGGCCGCGCGCCCCGGTTTGACGGAATCCGAAATCGTCGAGTCTTCGTTTGCCCAAATCTCCTCCTCAGAAATTATTGTGACTCTGCTTTCGGCTTCTGTAGGAGACTTGTTGATCAATTTAAGAAAATATGAAAACCGGGCGAGGGTTCACTTCATCCCCGACCTAAAGGTCGGGGTATTCGTGACCGTCCGCGCTCCCGAAGTAATAAAACCACCTACAAGATTGTAGTCAAAAACACCGGCCAAACAAGATTGACGGATGTCATCCTTAATGATACTTTGCCAGACGGCATGCGTTATTTAGGATCTAAGTGCTTCAACAATTCTGGGGTTGAAGTGAGCCTCACAAGGCTGACAACAATAAGGTACACCGATGGTAAGACGAAGATCAGCTGGTTCTTGGTCGATTTCGAAACGGGTGCAAATAAGACGATCGAATTGAATGTTAGCTGCAGCGATGAAAACTGTTCCGGTTGGCGCAACGACCTCGTTGAAGCCAGCGGCTTGACCTCCATTTTTAACAAGAAAGAATACCCAGTATTGATAACCAGCCCAACATTAGCAATGAAACTTTGTGCCAGGATGAGGCAACTGATGATGAAACAACAAAAGCTACAGAAGCCATTATTCCACCCTCCACGAAATCGGATGTGAATGACACTGCCGTGAACGCATCTGCCATTGACTTTCCGAGGCCAGAGATGACCTCACCGGGCCTTTGAACTGAGGATTCCGCGCGCCCACTACACCGGATCTTCTGCCCCTCTCTTTTCTCCCCTCACACCTCCCCCGCCGCCTCCCGGACCCTCGCCGCGGGACCCTTCAGCCGGCAGAATTGGCG
>LUZO01000593.1 GCA_001603685.1 Bacteroidales bacterium Bact_23 | reverse complement strand
TTTCTCTACCTTTGGCTCATAAAAAAATGAAACAATGAAAAAACTGCTCATTATTCCCGTTTTTATGGTTTTGCCTTTTCTGGCCCTTTCGCAGACATGGTTCGATATTGGGCTGAAAGGCGGCGTTGGTACATCATTTATGTACAATTCCCAGATTTTTAAAGATCAGTTAATCGTTCACAAATTCAAACCGGGTTATGCCATTGGAGGAAAACTGGGTTTTAACTTTATTCAGGAGCATCAGATTACCTTTGATGTGATGAAATCGTCATTTACCCAGGGCTTTACCTATAAACCGGAAGGGTGGTCGCAAACTCAGGATGCTTTACGCGAAATCAAAATCGGCGGACTCGACCTGCTGCTGATGTACCGCGGCAACCGAAACGGCACCTATTTCGAAATCGGGCCGCAGTGGTCGAAGTATTCGAGTGTTAAAATTACCGACACTGGCGGCGATTTTGTTTCACCACTTACCCCTGAGCAGTTGGTACAAAAGAGCGCTTTTGCCATTGCGATGGGCTTTGGCGGCTATGTGTTCGGTACCGATAACTTCGGAGTTACCACCGGGCTGCGTTTTAACTACATGCTGAATGACCTTGCTTCGGAAGATGGCCGAAATGCAAACTTCCCGATTTTGGTACCAACCGGAAAAACAAATGTTACCAACAACCTGGGAGTTATGTTCGTTATTGAAATGAACTACGATTTCGGATACCTTGTAAGCCCCACTTGCGGACAAAGGGGTAAACTATTTGTTTTCTGATCCGGGATATAAAATGAAAAAACGCCGGTTTATTTAAAAATATTCCGGCGTTTTTTTTTATGGTCAATTCTTTGTTTATTGGCAGAGGATAATACGCCTTGTAGTTCCAAAACAGTCCAAATTATTTTGGAAATTTATAATTGTTAACGCCGGTGGCTAAAATATTCTGATCAATTGAGCAGAGCGCTGGATTAGTCTGTTATATTTTTCCAGCCGGTATAGCTTCCCGTTTCCGGTTATACCAGTGCAAACCGTAGAATTGCGTTATTTCGTCAGTTCAACAACCGTGATCAGAGGCAAATGATCTGAAAGCCACAGGTCGCCTTTTCTGCAATCGAAAATCAGGTGACTGATTACCCTGAATTCGTGTGAGGTAAAAATAAAGTCGATATACTCCGGCTCATCATTGCTGCCTTTGAATCCGGTGTAGGTAAACGAAGGGCCCGAAGCCGCATCGCCGGCCTTTACCCTGGTATCAGTGAGTACGACTTCATTTTCGGGCCAGGTGATGATCCGGTAGGGCTGATCGGTATCCGGTGAATTGAAATCTCCGGTAAGGATAACCGGCCGTCCGCCGTAAAGCTCACCCGTCTTTTGCATGATCAGTGCGGCGCCTTCGGTTCTGGCTTTTACGCCTGCATTGTCGAGGTGGGTGTTAATCACGAAAATCTCCTTTCCGCTCTGCTTCTCCTTGAGAATAACCCATGTAGCCACCCTGTTGTGATCGGCATCCCAACCGCGGCTTCCAGGCTTGTCAGGCGTTTCCGAAAGCCAGAATGTTCCGGAGCCGACAACTTTAAACCTCGATTTTTTATAAAAAACGGCGCTGTACTCGCCCGATTTCTTCCCGTCATCCCGCGCCACTCCCACATAATTGTATCCTTTAACTCCTTTCTTCACATCCGTTACCTGATTGTGAAAAGGCTCCTGGACACCAAGTATGTCGGGGCTTTCTTCCTTAATCAGCCTGCACACTCCGTCCTTCCGGTATTTCCACTGGTTTGGGCCATCCACGGCCACATCCAGCCTGAGGTTCCAGTTCATCACCTTGAAACGGTCAACAGATTGTGCATCAACCCCGGTTATGGCAAATAACAGCAGAATTGCCGGCAAAAAATTCCTTTTAAACTTATTCATAAGGCTTTCTTTATAATGCGTTCATGTGCAACAGGATATGCGATATCCGCAAATGGCACAAGATTACAAAGTTACGAAAAATGACTAAAATTCCCCGTAAAATACAAGGTCATAACAGCGTTCACAACCTTCAATCGGGCGGTATTTCTATAGTTCGCGTGCCATCCAGCACACCTCCCGCACCAGATCCGGGTCCGTTTGCTTTATGCTGTACTCATCCTCTCCGGCACCTCCCATGCTGACGGCAGGATTCCGGTAATGCATTTTGCTGGGAAACATCCCGGAGGCAGAGGTATGAAACTCTGAAGCCCCGGTAATCCGGTGCAACTCTTTCAGATTCGCGGCGGTGATGCCACCTCCGGGCATGATGATGATCCGGTCGCCGGCTTGCTTTACAAGATCGGCCAGCAAAGCCGAACCTGCCATCGCATTCAGGGCATGACCGGAAGTCAGTATCCTGTCGAAACCCAGTTTAATGATCTCCTCAAGCGCAATGAAAGGATCATTGCATACATCAAAGGCGCGGTGAAAGGTAAGCCCCATCGGCCGGGCCATCTCAACCAGTTCCTTCAGGCGGCAGGAGTCGATCGTTCCGTCGCTGTTCAGCATACCGATCACCACCCCGGCTGCGCCCCGAAGCTTGGCCGCAAAAATATCCGATTTAATCAACTCATACTCAGCGCGGGAATAGTAGAAATCACCGTTGCGGGGACGAATCAGCACATAAGTGTCAATCTTAACCTGATTTACGGAATATTCAATCATCGCCTGTGAAGGGGTAAGGCCACCCTCGCTCAGCGCACTGCACAGCTCAATTCTGTCGGCTCCGCCTTTTTTGGCTGCAATGGCCGATTCAATGGAACCGGCGCAAATCTCAATCTTTACTGACATATTTCTTTCCTGTTAATTCTTGTTAAGCTTCCCTTTATCATCAAATCACCATTAATGGCAACTTTCTTCATCCTTTAGAATAAAATTGCATTTGATTTCAGATATTACCGCCGGCACAAGTGCTTGATTTACATTATATTTTAAAATCAAAATGCAAACCGGACTTTATAGGGTAAATATACCCAAAACATTATTACGGGCTTGACAAAACGAAGCTTTTATTGCATTTGGAGGTTAATTGCTGGCCTTCAGGTATTTATAAAATCAGAATAAACCCTGTCTCTTATACACATCTGACGCTGCCGACGAC
>LUZO01000592.1 GCA_001603685.1 Bacteroidales bacterium Bact_23 | reverse complement strand
AATCAATACCTCGCACCAGATATTACAGCTACAATCGAAATATGATCTGGATAAAGTATTGAATGAGAAGAAACTAATTGAGAATCAGTTGAAAATTAAGCTGTTGGAGAACTCAAGAAAAAACTTTTTTCTCACCGGGTCAGTGTTGCTCCTACTACTGCTCTGCTCCCTTGTTGTTATTCTGATAAGAAAATATAAGTTTGAAAAAAGGGTAAACATTACCCTTGAAAAGCAACAAAGTTTGATTCGGGAACAGGAATTAACAATCCAAAAAGAGAAAGAAACACAGTTTCAGTTGGAGCTTGAACATAAAAATCGTGAGTTGATCACCAGAGCAATGACCTTGAATAAAATCCACGAGGAAAGATTCCGATTGATTGATGATTTGAAAGAGATACAACGCAAACTCACGGAAACCAAAAATGAAGATTCTGAACTAATAGGCAACCTCATCAGACACCTTCAACTAAACGGCGATGTTGACCCCTGGGAAGACTTCAGGATATATTTTGAAAATGTTTATTCCGACTTCTACGAAAAACTGGCAGCACACCATCCTGATCTATCCATGAACGAGAGAAAACTCTGCGCATTACTAAAACTGAACCTTAATACTAAGGAGATCGCAGCAATAAATTCGCGGGAAGTAAGGAGCATAGAATCTGCCCGCAATAGATTGCGAAAAAAACTGGGTTTAACCTCCGATATTAATTTATCAGATTATCTGGCAGGGTTTTAAGGATCTAAAAGTGCCGTAATTATTTTTAAGCAATAAAAACAACCCGAAACAATACTTATGCAAAAAGCTCTGACCTTCAATGGGAACACAGATTTGCGCGGAACTTATACCTTGAAAATCATTTAGAAACAAATTTTATTGTAACCCTACCCAAAATCCATTGCAAAGGATAATAATCAAGTACACTACACACCAAAATAGCATTTCTGAATACCTTATTCATTTTTTAACATTATATTTACAAAATTACATATATATTTGAACAAGCCTGTAAATAAAGTGTTTATAACAGGCAAAACCAGAAAAGCATGAAGTATCCCAAAAAAGTAACCATTGGCGACATTACCGTCCGCGACGGATTTCAGCATGAAGAGAAGTTTATCCCTACCGATGCCAAGCTGTGGGTGGCCGAACAATTGATTCTGTCGGGTTTCAAGCACATAGAGGTAACCAATCTGGGCAATCCTGTTGGTATGCCTCAGTTTAAGGATGCCGACGAGCTGCTCAAGCGGCTTCGCAGGAGCAAAACGGTTGCACATCTGATTGACGGGGTAAGCCTGACCGCGGTCACCATTCGCGAGAAGGCAATTGAACGGGCCATTGAAGCGCGGAAGGAGGGCTGGGGCCCCGACCGCATCCTGCTGATGGTTTCTACCAGCGAATCGCACCATAAAAAGAACTCCGGGCTTTCGCTCGATGAGTACTGGAAAATGGCTGAGAAATACATTCCGCTGGCTCATGATGCGGGCATCAAAGTGAATGGTACGGTCAGCACCATCTGGGGTTGCCCCATCGAAGGGCCCACCAAAATGGAGAAAGCCATTGAATTTACCCGGCGCTGGCTGGATATCGGTGCCAACGATGTGGAACATGCCGACCACGACGGCTCGGCTTCGCCCGACAGGGTGTACCGCTACTACTCCATGCTTCTCGACCATGTTCAGAGTCCGGAAAAGCATATTGTTCATTTCCACTCGCTGCGCGGCTGGGGACTGGCCAATGTACTGGCGGCGCTGCAGGCGGGAATGACCAATTATGAAGCCACCCTGGGCGGAATAGGTGGGCAGCCTGCCAATTTTGTGGATGGCGTACCCGTTGCCGGAACCGGTGCTTACTATTACAAAGACGCCGGAATTACAGGCCTGGTTTGTACCGAGGATATGGTTGTGATGATGGATGAAATGGGCATTGAAACCAACCTCGACATCGACCGGATACTGGATACCGGAAATATGGTTGAGCGAATTGTCGGACGCAGGCTGCGCTCCGAATCCATTAAAAACGGAAGAATACCGAAAACGCTGAGCGGAAGAAGTTAAAACTTCTTTATCCTGTAACTCCAATCCGTTTTCGGGATTATAAGTCCTGAAATCTATCTGTCCTTAAAAAACTGAACCACATGTTTTTAAGGGCTATCACAGTTTTGAATCATATATATAATACGAATTGTATTTACAAAAGGTAGTATCCCAAAAAGTGTGTAAAGGAATTCTTTTCTAAAACAAAAGTAGTCATTTTTTTTTGTTGTGAAAGG
>LUZO01000591.1 GCA_001603685.1 Bacteroidales bacterium Bact_23 | reverse complement strand
ATTTAAGCGTAATCTATTTATTCTGATTAGACCAATTCCAAATTGCTCGTATGTTTGAGGTGGCATATATGAAAAAAGTTGCTTACATGGAAATCGCAGGTTTCATAACAACGATCATTTTTATCATAATGTGCCCATATAATATTTGTGCTCAAGATGAATCGAAAATGATTAATATAAATCATATGGAAGACAGGATGTATTGGGGCACTTATAACGATACTAATTCCTCGTTGGAGGTAACTTCGGAACTGGCCTATAAAAATAACGGCATAAGAGCCTCTTACGATCTTGCTCGGGATGGTTGGGTAGGATTCTATAGAAGTATAGACCCTTCCAAGTTGTCTGGAGTAACAAAAGTAGGTTACCATTGCAAGGGTGGTGGGGCTCCGAACTCGATCGAATTTAAGGTAAAGGATAAAGATAATTACACGTTTGTATACATATGTAATAATGCTACAGTTTCTGATGATTGGAGATATATTGAAGCATCTGAAGAGGATTTTAGATGCTGGTGGGACGTAAATGGTGATCCATGTGAAAAACGTGTAAATCTGAGTGAGATTGTCGAAATCGGCTTTGCAATTTCAAATAAAGTAGGCGACACCCCTGGTAAAGGGTATGTGATAATCGATGAAATTGAAGGCGTACCAGAACCACCAAAACCACCAGAACCACAATGGGATAAAATCATAATAATTTTTTCTTTAGTTTTTGTACTATCTATGGCTATAATACTC
>LUZO01000590.1 GCA_001603685.1 Bacteroidales bacterium Bact_23 | reverse complement strand
GGAATAAAGGCACATTGATTGTGGACGTTGTTTCACCTGTTGCGGTAAGAAAACTGGAAGCATATTCCGAACATTCTTATCTTTCCTGGAACGGAACTCCGGACAGTATTCTAGAATTTAATTCTGAGACAGGAAAGGTAGAAACAGTTACTCTGACCGAAAAGGTCGAACACAGAGATGGGTACAGTGCTTTTATAGTCGAGAACATGTACAAAAATGAAATTCAGGAGTTCTTTGATGTTGTGCTTGGGCGCAAAGAACCGCAGTATGGATTTGAGGAAGATAGGAAAATTTTGGATTTGATTGATAGCATGGGGGCATGAGATGAAGCGACTGAAAGTATGTTTTATCGGAGTAGGCTCCATTGCAAAACGTCATATTAGAAATCTACAAACCGTTTGCATAGAGCGGGGTATAGATTTACAGATGGATGCAGTCAGAAGAGCGGAGGCTCATTCGAAAATTGACAATATTTACTCTGTGTATTCTGGTGTGGAGCAGTTGCCGGATGACTACGATGCTATTTTCATCACGAATCCTACAGATTTACATTTAGAAACACTAATGACATACCACTCGAAAGCGAAAAACTTTTTTATCGAAAAACCTGTTGTATCTCTAAGACAATTAGAATTGGCGGAACATTTTAAGATTCGAAATAATTCAGTATATTACGTTGCAGCCCCACTTCGCTATAATGCTGTGATTCAATGGGTGAAGCAAAATGTAGATAAAGCAGATGTAATTTCTATCAGGAGCATTTCTTCCAGTTACTTGCCTGATTGGAGACCAGGACAGGATTACAGAACTACATATAGCGCCCACAAGGACATGGGTGGTGGCGTAAGCATTGATCTGATTCATGAATGGGATTATCTTACATATTTGTTCGGTTGGCCGGAAAAGGTATTTAGCCTTGTAGGAAAAAAGTCAAATCTCGAAATAGACAGCGATGACTTTGCAATTTATATTGCAGAGTTTGGAGATAAGATAGCAGAACTCCATTTGGATTATTTTGGGAGAAAAACGATTCGGGAGATTCAGCTAATCACAAAAGATGATACCATTGTTGGTGATATTGCAAATAACAGAGTCCATTTTCTGAGAAGTGGAAAGGTGATAGATTTCCAAGAAGAACGTGATGACTATCAGAGACGAGAGCTAATATATTTCATTGATATGATACTTGGAAGCAGAAATCCAGAAGATGGGTATCACCATGGAATAGAGGTACTAAAATTGACGCAAGGGATTTTAAGATGAAGATAACGGGTAATATAGAAGACATACTATTTCGTCAGCTTCACAATTACTGGGGAGAAATCGACGATGTGGCAATTACCAGGAATATCCCTTTAGCTTTGTCTGCAATCGAAAACAATTATAAGGAACTACCAAATCGGAGACTTTGGAATGGTGAAGAGGTCATATTCTCACCGTACATGAGTGTACAATGGATGAATTTTCTTTACAGGCTTTCTCATTCTCTGTATCAAAATGGGGGGGGTACTGCGGCAGATCAGGTTTATTACCTGAACAAGATTATGCATGCTAATGATTGGTTCTATGCAATAGACTTGCCGGTTCATTTTCATTGTGAGCACCCTGTTGGAAGTGTGTTAGGCAGGGCAGTATATGGTGATTATCTATTTGTTTATCAAGGTACTACAATTGGTGGGAATCGTTCAAATGGAGAATTGGCTTATCCTGTCTTGGGAAACAATGTGATTCTGTATGCTAATGCAACAGTGCTTGGCAATACACATATTGGAAACAACGTTTTGATTTCGGCTGGTACATACTTGTTAAACGAGAAAATCCCTGATAACTGCATTGTATTTGGTCAATCACCCAATATTACAATAAAGAGAAAATCTGAAGAAGAAATAAAAGAATATACCCAGCATATATGGGGGTGGAGTCGGAAATGAAAATATTATTTACGATTTGCGGAAGAGCAGGGTCAAAGGGAATCAAGAATAAAAACCTACGTGTTTTTTGCGGGAAGTATCTTGTATAC
>LUZO01000589.1 GCA_001603685.1 Bacteroidales bacterium Bact_23 | reverse complement strand
CCATTGCGCAAAGCAGAGCTTCCGTCAATCTGAATAATTAGCCAGTAAGGAAACAGAAAGCGCCCAAAACTGTTTACCTTTGCAGAAAATAAGTTAAAAATCATCCCGGAGGAGATTTATATGGTTAAAACACCCCTGATTCTGGATATACTTTCCATTCTTGGCACCCTGGCTCTTTTCCTTTTCGGGATGAAACTGATGAGCGAGAGTCTTCAGAGGCTGTCGGGGCGGCGACTCAGAAATATCTTTTCAGGCATCGCATCCAACAGAGTTAAAGCAATTTCTGCGGGATTGCTTGTTACCGCACTGATTCAATCATCTTCCGCTGTTACGGTAATACTTGTCAGTTTCATCAATGCAGGACTATTTTCGCTGACTCAGGGGCTGGGAATCATGATGGGAGCCAATATCGGCACTACAATAACTGCCTGGTTGATAACCCTTTTTGGATTCCGTTTCGAATTCACCATCGTTTTACTGCCATTGCTTGGACTTTCGCTTCCCCTTTTATTCTTTCCGGGGATGCGCAGCCGTTCCGTCGGCGAGTTTCTGATGGGGCTGGCACTGTTCTTTCTCGGATTGCAGTTTATGAAAGATGCTCTGCCGGGCACGGGAGGCGACCAGGCACTATTCAGCATTATTTCAGGCATTAAAAGTCAGGGAGATTCAAGCTACCTGCTTTTTGCTCTGGCCGGACTGATAATCACACTGATCATCCAGTCGTCGAGTGCCACCATTGCACTTACCTTTGTTTTATGCAACGCCGGATATATCGATTTTAATGCTGCCGCCGCCATGATACTCGGCGAAAACCTGGGCACAACGGTTACTGCAAATATAGCAGCCATATTTGCCAACCGGGCAGCAAAGCGTCTGGCTCTGGGGCATACCCTTTTTAATTTATTCGGACTGATATGGGCTTTCTTATTCTTCGGCTTCTTTACAAGAGTCAGCTACGATGTGGCAGTATCCATTTCAACCAGAACATCGCTTACCGGAGAAATTGCCAATCCGCTCGGACTATCAATCTTCCATACGGGCTTCAACCTGCTGAATACCATACTTCTGGTTGGGATAATTCCTTATTTCAAAAAACTGCTTGAGACAATAATCCCATACCAGGCTTCGGAAAAGAGTAGTTACCGGTTGCGCTATTTTAAATCCAGATTTATCTCATTGAACGAAGTGGATCTTTTACAGGCAAAAGAGGAAATTCTGAACTTCGGCAAGCATGTTTCCTATATGTTCAATCTTATTCCTCAGTATCTTACCGAAAAAAGGGAGCAAAAGTTTCTGAAGATTCAGAAGAAAATTATCAAATGCGAAGATCAGGCGGATCAACTTGACAGAGACATTACCGAGTACATCACAAAGATTGCCGAAAACGGCCTGACAAAAATCAGCTCCAGAAAAGTGAGGGCGATGCTCAAGATTGTGGACGATATGGAGAGCATTGCCGATCAGTGTATCCGGATGGAGAGAACCATCCGTAACAAAAACGACGCCAAAGCCTGGTTTACTCAGGAAATGAGAGACGAACTCTTTTCGCTTTTCGACCTGGTAAAGCAATCGCTCGACACCATGAACGAGAACCTTTCGCACGATTACCGGCCCGGTATTCTGGCAAAAGCAACCGAAATAGAACTGAAGATAAACGAACTTCGCGACAAGCTCATCAATATCAACAAACAGCGAATTGATGAAGGAGAGCAGAATTACAAACGCGGGATTTATTACGCCGAACTCTGCATTCAGTGCGAAAAACTGGCCGACCATGTCATCAATGTAAATCAGGCCATTGCAAGCAACGCAAGACCTTCTGACCGATTTAACATTAACTTAACATTGAGGCAGGAGTAATTACAAACAGCATTCATATTTTTATCGGTTAAAATTTTACCATTAATGGACAGTCTCTATGTCTGTCTCTTATACACATCTC
>LUZO01000588.1 GCA_001603685.1 Bacteroidales bacterium Bact_23 | reverse complement strand
GGGAGGGATGGAAATGCAGTCCCGAACATCCGGTCGAGTTACGGAGGATAAACAACTAAAATTCAATTAAATAAAAACAATAATTCTATGCGTAAATCAATTCTTTTAATGCTTTCGCTGACCGTTCTCTTTTCAGTGAAGGTTTTTTCACAAACCCCTGATACTACCAGCCTGTGGACCAAGGGAATGAAGGCGTCGTTCGCCTTCAACCAGGTATCGCTCACCAACTGGGCGGCAGGGGGTGAAAACAGCATTGGCGGAAACTCGTTTGTCAACCTGTTTGTCAACCTGAAAAAAGGCAAGTCCACCTGGGACAACTCGCTTGATCTGGCTTACGGCCTTGTAAAGCTTGGCGATGCCAATGTAAGAAAGAGCGACGACAAAATTGACTTCTCCTCGAAGTACGGCCATTCGGTCATTCACAAAAACCTCTTCCTGAGTGCCGGACTGAGCTTCAGAACCCAGTTTACCGAAGGTTACAACTATCCCAACGATTCGGTTATGATCTCCAACTTTATGGCTCCGGGCTACCTGCTGCTGGGTCTTGGTATGGATTACAAGCCCTTCCCCTATCTCTCCATTTCGTTTCTGCCCATTGCCGGCAGGCTCACCTTTGTAAACGACCAGACGCTGTCGGATGCAGGCGCTTACGGTGTTGACCCCGGCAAACATGTAAGGCCTGAGTTTGGTGCCGTGTTCAAAACGGTATTTGAAAAAGATCTGGCTGAAAATGTGAACCTTAAATCGAAGCTCGAGATGTTCAGCAACTATCTCGACAAGCCCCAGAACATTGATATTAACTGGGAGGCACTGCTGATGCTGAAGGTAACCAAATACATTTCCACCTTTATCGGCGTTCAGACCATTTACGACGACGACATCAAAATCGTTGACAAAGAGGGTAAAAAGGCCCCCCGTACCCAGTTCAAACAGACTTTCGGAGTCGGCCTCACCTATTCGGTTAAGAATGTGAGCGCTACTGTGAAAAAATAAAAACAACCTTTTTTTTCTAACCAATAACAAATGCTATGAAACTTTTCGACGAATTCAAAGAGTTTGCCATGCGTGGCAATGTAGTTGACATGGCTGTCGGTATTATCATCGGCGGCGCATTTGGAAAAATCATCTCCTCGCTGGTTGCCGATGTAATCATGCCTCCGATCGGACTGCTGCTTGGCGGCATTGACTTCAAGGATATGATGTTTACCATGAAGGAAGCGATTATCGAAGGCGGTGAAGTCGTCACTCCGGCTGTTACGCTGAACTATGGTATGTTTATCCAGAATGTGGTTGACTTCCTCATCATTGCTTTCGCCATCTTTATGGCAATCAAGGGAATGAACTCGCTGAAGCGGAAAAAAGAAGAAGAACCTGCTGCTCCGGAAGCACCTCCGGCACCTACGAAAGATCAGGAACTGCTCTCCGAAATCCGCGACCTGCTGAAGAACAAGTAATACGAATTGTAATTACAAAATAGTCCGGACTGTTTTGTAATTTTCCAATCGGTGTAATCCGGCATCCGGTTTCTGAAAATCCCGGAACTGCCTGCTTGTTCTTTCATCTAAAAACCAACGGATACCAATTAAAAAAATGACTGCCGCGGCTACAAAGGCAGCCATTTTTTTTTTGTAAATTGCGTTATTATTGTCTGATGACCTCAAACCCAAAATGCGATTCTCAGGATGAAAAAGAAAACCAGATCAAAGGCCGAGAAGAAAATGAGGAACTACCGCAAAAAATCGGGGCTTCCACCCGGATCTCTGGTTTATACCGGTTCAGCCGAAGGCGAAACAAAACTTCGGCTGATCAGCTTCGACAAGGATTCGGTTACCCAATCGGAGAAAGGCAACATCCGGGAAATGGCCGGGCAGATTGCCCCCGGCCGGAACAACTGGCTGAGTGTAACCGGACTGAACGATACCGAGCAGATCCGCTTGATCGGCGAACAATTCGGCATCCATCCGCTGCTGCTCGAAGATGCGCTGAACACCGATTCGTTTCCAAAAATCGAAGATACATCCGACACCCTTTTCATCAGCCTGAAGATGCTGAGCTGGAAGAATGAGAACAGGAGCATAGCAAGCGAACAGATCAGCTTTATCCTGGGAAAGGATTTCATTCTCTCGTTCGAAGAGCGGCCAAACGAATTATTTGAACGGGAAAGGCAGCGGCTGCTGAACGGGCCGGAAAAAACCCGTGAAAAAGGGCCTGATTTCCTGGCTTATATTCTGATTGACCAGATTATTGACAACTACTTCCTGGTACTTGGCGAGATTGAAGACAGAATTGAAGAAACGGAAATGGATCTGCTGAACGACTCGGATGAGGTAACGCCCCTGCAGATGATGCACCTGAAGAAGCAACTGATTATGTTCAGGAAGTTCATCTACCCGCTGCGCGATGCCGTGAGAAAACTGCAGCGCGACGACTCCGCACTGATAGACCGGAAAACCCTCAGGTATGTGAACGACCTGTACGACCATCTTCAGAACATCATCCAGAACCTGGAGAGCTTCCGCGACATCACCACCGGCCTGATGGACCTATACTCAAACAGCCTTTCGAACCGCCTGAACAGCATCATGAAAACGCTTACGGTTATCGGTGCCATATTTATCCCGCTCACCTTTATTGCCGGCATTTACGGGATGAACTTCGCCAATATGCCCGAGCTCAACCATCCTCTGGCTTATCCCGCCGTGCTGGTCTTTATGTTGCTGATTGCCATTGCGATGATCATCTGGATGAAGCGCAAAAAGTGGTTCTGAACAAAATAACCACTCCGTTCCGGCAGACAAAAACGGTTTCCGTTTGTTAATAAGCTAAAAGGTGAAAATAATGGCGGCTTCATGCCGGCCGTCATCACTTTATACGAATTGTATTTACAAAATAGTCCAAACTATTTTGTAAATTACAATCGTTAATGC
>LUZO01000587.1 GCA_001603685.1 Bacteroidales bacterium Bact_23 | reverse complement strand
GGTTAATTGCTATGTTAAGTAAAAACAAAGAGGAAATTACGGATTATACCCGGGAAATAGCACAATTGCTACTGCGGTATAGAGCGGGAGGCAGCAAAACAACCCGCATGAATCTGATTGACAAGGATCTTTTAGCGGCAAGCTCAAAAAAAGTATTTTTAGATGCACTTGCTGTGATAGTAAAAGACATCAATAAATCAGATATGGAAGCGATAATAACCTTGCGAAACGAGGTTCATTTGATGACCAATGAAGAGTTTACCTACTTCAACACACTTTTGAAATTTGATTACAACTACGCCGAAAGAAATTAATAACAATTAAAACCATAAAAAAATGGAAAACACAATTTACATCCGTACTTTAAAAAGGGCTGAACATACTGTTTTTAATGTGTCTGACGGACAGAAATTCTATTACGACACAGTTTTTAACAGATACATACCCTTTTCCAGCGGACAACAAGTAAAAAGGTCCTTTATCGATTCGTTGTGTGAAAATCTCAATGTAACTCCAAGTCCAACAACCTTTTTATTTGATGTTACAAAACAGGGTGAGTTAAAAGAAGGCGAAGTATATGCAACCTGTGATCCCAGCTATGTTGACCAGTTGTTTGGTGGCTGGATGAGGGCCGCTAAAGGTGGTAAAGACAGAACGCTTAAAAGGCGCAGCCCGTTATCAATTTCTGCCATGCGTGGCTTACATCCCCTCTTAGCAGGTATTGATAATGACAATGCTTCTTTCGATCGCAGCGATAGGCCTAATAATGAAGTTATTGTTCGTGGACCGGATGGGGAGATATTAACTGAAGAAGAGGTAATTACTTTTCTGCAAAAGAAAGACAGAAGCCTGAGTCGAAAATGGATTCCTAATCAAAAAAGGGCTAATGGCCTTTTTGTAATGGATATGGCCATTGATTTAAGGCGCCTGTTTTGTGTTTCACTCAACTCTTATGAGCCCGAAATTTCTGATGACACCATAGAAAAGTTGAAAAGCAATGGCTGGATAGAATCCAGGAATGTTTTCGGAGATTGTTTGGTAACACCTAGATCATTAAGGGAAGAGTGGATAAAAGGCATTGCTCATGCCATTATAAACTGGAAAATTACTTCAAACCAATCCCGAACATTCAGTTTGATGGATACTCTTGCTGTTAGCATAAGCAATAATGCTAACTTAATTGGAGCCAGTATCCGCGCTAAACTTTCAGAAGAAGATTCCAAAAAGGCAATTCCCATTATTGAAGAAAATCTTGCAGGCGTAAGTACTTTTGTTTCACTGCAGGCAGCCGGATATATACCTGTTGCGACTGAATCAATCAATGCAATGAAAGAGGCTGAACAAGAACTTATAAAAATAATTCAGGCGTATGATTTTGAAAATCAGTTGAAGTAACTCAATGCTTTTGCTGATTATTGTCATGTTTTGCAGGGTTAGAAGTGTTTTTTAATGGAAATACTTTTATGGATTATTACTCTTAAACCATTTAAGTTAATTTCCAGAATTTTCAATCTTATCTAGAAGGAAAGTCAATTTCAATGAAGTAATTTTATTAACCATGAATCCCTCACTTCCACCCCTGCTCGCCA
>LUZO01000586.1 GCA_001603685.1 Bacteroidales bacterium Bact_23 | reverse complement strand
GAATGTAAAAATATCAAAATACTCTGTTTAACAACTTGATCGACAAGATGCAATCACCTTCTCGAAGAACCCTTATGCAGTAGAGCGGTTATTAAGAATCCGTATGTTAATATAGGAATGGAGAACATCAGCGATGACTTATTACTGGCAATTCAATAAACTTCATCCGTCTCAAAAGTTGCGTGAACCTATTCAAGGAGAATTTTTTGCTGCTGATGCCATTAGTAACCCAGGTGAAGCGCTTGTACGCGAAGGTATCCAGAATTCATTGGATGCAAGGCGTGAAGGAGAAAAAGTAATTGTACATATCCAAGTCAGCGGACCTGACGACGCACTTCCTAGGACAGCAGTCAGTTCTTTTTTGAATGGCCTATATGAACATATCAAGGCACCTAGTAACGGGTTGCGAGAAATCCCCTCTGATAGCGAAAGGTGTCATTTTCTAATCTTTGAGGATTTTGGAACAACAGGCCTGCTTGGCGACCCTGCAGAATGGAATCCACCAGCCGGATCAAAAAACCATTTTTTCCATTTTTTCCGTGCCGACGGATTATCCAATAAAAGTGAAAAGGATATCGGTCGCTGGGGAGTGGGGAAGCAAGTATTCCCAAGAGCTAGTCGGATTAACAGTATATTGGGATTGACAGTTCGTTCTAATGACGGGAAGAAGTTATTAATGGGCATGTCTGTCTTGAAATCTCACGATATAAAAGGTGTTCGTTATGCTCCAGACGGATGGCTAGGGTGTCCTTCGGATGATATCGAAGGCTTTGTTCTTCCTATCCATGATGATGCGTTCATTGACGCCTTTTCTAGGACCTTCGATGTGCAGCGGGGCAATGATCCTGGGCTTACGATAGTTGTTCCTTGGTGTGATATCGACCTTACTGATGACAAACTTATTTATGCTGTGATCAGAGGATACTTCTTGCCTATTCTTCACGGGAAACTGGAGGTTATAGTTGAAACGGGAAGTATCAAAACGATCTTGGACAAAACGTCGCTGGAAACAGAAATAAAGAAGATAAGCGGGGACCTAGAGCGGGACATCCTGCCATTGGTCCTTTTGGCTAAATGGGCGGATTCATGCAAAGAAACCGATTATGTTTTGGTGGAAAAGCCAGATCCTAGCAGGGGGTGGCAGTGGAATAAAGATCTATTTACAGCGGAGTCTTTAATTAATATCCGTAACAAATATGACTATGGTGACAGAATTGCGATTCGTGTTCCTGTCACTGTTAGAGAAAAGTGTGTAACCCCGCGAAATAGTTTTTTTGACATTTTTATGCAACGCGATGGATCAGAACAAAATGGACGTCCTGTTTTCATTCGAGAGGGTATTATAATTCCTGATGTACGCGCACCTTTTACCCGAGGTGTGCGTGCACTAGTTATTGCTGAAGATGGACCAATAACAGCTTTTCTTGGTGATTCGGAAAATCCGGCTCATACTCAATGGCAGAAAGATGGAGCAAATTTCCGTGGGAAGTATGTGTCAGGATCTACAGATTTACTTTTTGTTATGCAATCTGTCTATAGAATCATAAATATAATATCTGAGATCGAGAAGAAAGTTGATAAAACCCTTCTGATAGATCTATTTTCTGTGCATGCACCCTTGGATGATGATGAACCCAAGACACGTGAAAAGAATCCAACAGAAATTCCCGGAAAAGATGCGGAAGTGCCAAAACCTCCCGAGTCGCATCCGAAGCCATTGATCATTGACCGTATTGAAGATGGCTTTGTGGTCCGAAACGGGAAGATAACAGATGCAACTTTATTTAAAATACTTTCAATCCGCGCTGCATATCATGTTCGCCGCGGTAATCCTTTCAAGAAATATAACCCAGCCGATTTTAACTTTGAGACAAAGATCAAGATAAAAACTAAGGGTTTGACAATCCTGGAGAAGATAGAGAACCTGTCTCTTATACACATCTGACGCTGCCGACGAC
>LUZO01000585.1 GCA_001603685.1 Bacteroidales bacterium Bact_23 | reverse complement strand
ATGTGGAGAACTATAGGAATATGTAAAACAATCTGCTATGATAACACAGACACAAAAAGATACAGCCCAGGCAATCGTCAATATTTTTGAAACCAATTCGGTACTGGGCGATTATGGAATGGTAACCCTGCTGTCCGGCGACAGCGGACATCTCACTTTTGGCCGTTCTCAGACAACACTGGGTTCGGGTAATCTTTTTAGGCTGATTCGGGATTATGGCAACAAACCGGATGCGCGTTTCAGGGATAGGTTAAATCCTTATCTGCACCGTTTGGAACTGCGCGATTTCAGCCTTGATTATGATCGTTACTTTCACAATATCCTGCGAACCACTGCCGATGATCCGGTTATGAGAAAAACTCAGGATGAGTTTTTTGATTCTGTTTACTGGAAATCGGCCGAACGAAATGCTCAGAACGCCGGAATACACTCAGCGCTCGGTGTTGCCGTGGTTTACGACAGTATTGTGCATGGTTCATGGCAGTACATCCGGAGTCAGACCAATGAAAAAAATGGCACCCTGGCATCAATCGGAGAACGGAACTGGATAACGGCCTATGTGAACAACCGCAGAAACTGGCTTGCAGGGCATTCCAATAGAATTTTAAGAAATACGGTTTACCGTATGGATGCGTTCCAGCGTCTGATTGCGCTTGGGCAATGGAATCTTGAATTGCCTTTGGTGGTGAGGGGGCAGGAAATTTCAACGGCAACACTCAGCGCTTCACCCAAAGGATGTTTTGACGGCCCTGAACCCGGAAGCAGGACGCTTCGGGTCCAGACTCCGATTTTGAAGGGGATTGATGTACGCCTGCTTCAACTGGCGTTATCCCATAATGGAATTGATGTAATTGCAGATGGAGTATTCGGAAATGCTTCGTTGCGCGCGGTGAATTCATACCTGAGTCAGAACGGATCGGCTGTGAGCGATAATGTGGATGCAAAGGTAGTTTTGCAGATTATTGGCCTGCTCTGATTTGCGGATAATCTGAAAGGAGACTTATGTCATATTCCGGCTTATTTCATAACCCTTTGTCTTCTGGAACCGGATTGAGTTGCATTTTGATTTAACTTTTTAAAAAACAGTAGTCATGAGCAAATTTTTCGGTGATATGCTCCCTTACGAAATTATCATGGCAGTGATGGGAGTTGTTATTTTTCTGGCTTTGGTTTTTCTTTTGGTCTGGATGGTGATGAAGAAGCGTTCCATTGTAGTCCTGATTCCTTTTTTTCTGATTTCCGTCGTGATGGTGGCTTTTCCAACCCTCAGTTCCGTTAAGGTTGGCGATTTTATTATGGATATCCGTGAAAAGACCCGGCTGGTACAGGATAATCCTACCGACAAAGAAGCCGTGGAACAACTTAATGAAGCACTGGCTAAGTTGAATAACAGCAGTAAATTGTCAAATAACAGCGAAGCATTGGTGGCGGCTGCCAATGCGGAAATAGCTTTGGGTGAATATGGCTCCGCATCCGAAAAAATTGAGAAAGCGGAGAAAATTAATCCGGAGACAAACGGGTTGGTGAAAACAAAGGAACTGATAAGAGTGAAAGTTGATATCCAGGAGAATTTCAAAAAGAATATTGAACAGCTTAATTCAGCTATTTCTCAGCTTGAAGCCTCGCCGGCCGACAAAGAGGTGAAAGATCGGATTGCTTTGCATTTGTCAGAAATAAAGGTCCCCGATTATGTTGATCCCGGTGAGCTTCAGACAATTGCCAGGTCTTACGCCATCATTGGCCAGTACGAAACCTCCCTTCAGGTAATTGAAAAGGTTGAACCTCAGGTGGCTGTTTCAGGAGATAAAGGAATCATCAGGCTCAGAGACAGTATCCAACAAATCATTCCCGCCAATGAAGCCAAACCGGAAGATTCTGTCCGGATTCACAACCAGAGGCCGGATCCTGCAATAATCAGAAATTTTGACAGAACGATAATCCGGCCAAGGTTTAAGCCGGGGGCCAACTAAGTATTTCTTAAAATATTACCGGTTGCGTTTTCACGGGATCTGTTATCGGCTTCGTCTGAAGATCATGTCAAAAAAAAGACAATGTCAGCATATTGACGGAGGTGCAACCGGTTTTGCATTATTTGTCCCATCAATTGATCCTGCCTTGCCGGTCAGGCGGGCGATAACAGGCTTGGAAATTTTTATGGTAAAGAAGAGCAGGATGTTTCAGGCTTATGGATCTGAGATCCGGTTATAAGGTGACTGAAGGGAATTGCCAAAAGATTTTAAAGGTGAAATCTTTTTAGTGGAATATACCTGCCTGGTATTCAAATAAATATCAAATATTGCCTTAGCA
>LUZO01000584.1 GCA_001603685.1 Bacteroidales bacterium Bact_23 | reverse complement strand
GATCATGCAGGAATATCAGAGCTACGCTTGTGATGAATTTCATATTATTGTGAATTATAAGAAAGATCTGATGAAGGCATACTTTGCCGATAATGAGAGACAATACAATATCTCTTGGTATGATGAGGATAAGCCTTTAGGTACCGGTGGCGGATTGAGCTTATTGAAGGGAAAGTTTACATCCACATTCTTTTTTGCAAACTGTGATGCGCTTTTAACTGCAAATTATGAGAGCATGATTAAGTTCCATAGGGAAAATGGTAATGCCATCACGATGATCTGCGCATATAAGAATATCAACATACCTTATGGTGTTGTGGAAATGGGTGCTAATGGACTTATTGAAGATATGAAAGAAAAGCCTCTGATGTCTTTCCTAACCAACACGGGAATCTATATTGTTGAGCCAGAGGTCGTGGAGGATATGATTGACGGAGAGAGCATTGGATTCCCCGATATCGTCGAAAGGGAAAAGCAAAAGGGACGGAAAGTTGCCGTGTTCCCCGTTAGTGAAAATGATTGGATGGATATGGGGCAGTTGCCGGAACTAGAGAAGATGAGAATTAAGCTGTATGGAGAATGAATATAAAAGAATCCTTTTAATTGGCGGCGGAGGACACTGTCATTCGGTTCTGGACAGCCTTTGCTCAATAGACGCATATGACCAGATTGGTATTGTTGCCAGGGATTTGGAAAATCTGAAGGAACTGCAAGAGGACAGTCTTGTTTCGAATTACCTTGTGGGTATAGATGAGGATTTGCCAAAACTGCATAAAGACGGCTGGACGCATGCATTCATCACTCTTGGAAGTATAGGAAATCCGTATGTGCGAAAAAAGATTTATGTCTTGATAAAGCAAATTGGCTTTATAGTACCGACAGTAGTTGATGCTTCAGCAGTTGTCTCTAAAAAGGCAGATATTGGAGAAGGTGCTTTTATCGGGAAAAAGGCCGTCGTTAATATAGGGTGTTCAATAGGTAACTGTTGCATTATTAATACAGGAAGTATTGTAGAGCATGATTGTATCATAGGAGATTTTGTTCATATTAGTCCGGGGACAGTGATTTGCGGACAAGTGACGGTAGGAAACGACTCCCATGTTGGGGCTGGATCGGTTGTTAGGCAAGGCATTGCAATAGGTGAAGATGCATTAATTGGTGCTGGAAGTGTTGTAGTAAAGGATATTCCGGAAAAAGTGAAAGCCTATGGAAATCCATGCAGGGTGGTGAAGTAAATGAGTGTATATATCATAGCTGAGGCAGGTGTAAACCACAATGGTAGTTTTGATTTGGCTTGTAAATTGGTAGATGCTGCAAAGGCCGCAGAAGTAGACTGCATTAAGTTTCAGACTTTTAAATCAAAGAATTTAGTCTCGCGCAATGCACAGAAGGCGGACTACCAGAAGACTACTACGGGGGATGGATCTCAGGTAGATATGCTGAAAAAGCTGGAACTCTCTTATGACGAGTTTCTGAAGTTAAAAGAATACTGTGATCAGATAGGCATCTGCTTTTTATCTACGCCTTTTGACTTTGACAGCATAGAATTTTTGAATTCTATTGACATGCCTTTCTGGAAGATTCCGTCCGGGGAGATTACCAATTATCCTTACCTGGTCGCTCTTGCGAAAACAGGAAAACCTGTCGTGATGTCTACAGGGATGTGCGACTTGAAAGAAATTGAAGCTGCTATAAAAGTCCTGCATGAGAATGGAACCAAAGAAATTAGACTTCTACACTGTAATACAGAATATCCCACTCCTTTTGAAGATGTAAATCTTCGAGCCATGCAAACTATGAGGGAAGCATTTGGACTGGAAGTGGGCTACTCTGACCATACAAAGGGCATAGAGGTGCCTGTCGCTGCGGTTGCACTAGGAGCAACGGTGATTGAAAAGCATTTTACCCTCGATAGAAACATGGAAGGACCAGATCATAAGGCGAGCCTTGAACCGAATGAACTCGCGGCAATGGTGTCCAGCATTAGGCATATTGAAAAGGCGCTTGGAAAAGGTGAAAAAACACCATCACCTTCAGAGAAGAAAAATATTGCTATTGCTAGAAAAAGTATTGTGGCAAAGCGGACGATTAAAGCTGGTGAAGAGCTTACAGAAGAGAATATAACTGTAAAGCGACCTGGTAGTGGCATCAGCCCAATGAGATGGCTGGAGGTACTTGGTACAAAAGCTGTCCGAGACTTTAATGAGGACGAATTGATAGAGTTATGAAGAAAATAGCCGTAGTTACTGCCACAAGAGCAGAATATGGGCTTTTATCCCCGGTAATAAAAGAACTAAGAAAGCAAGAAAACGATAATCTAAAGATAGAACTGATTGTCACGGGTACCCATCTCAGTGAAAAGTATGGGATGACCATTGACGAAATTAAGGAACGTATTGACCATAAAATTGTAATTCCTGTGGCATCAGAAAGTGAATTGGACATATCAGAGAACCAGGCTAATGCACTGGTAAAATTCACACAACTGTTTCGGGAAGAAAAGTACGACGCAGTAATCCTTCTTGGTGATCGTTACGAGACCCTTGCTATCGCAATAGCGGCAGGAAACACTCGTATTCCGATATTCCATCTTTGTGGTGGAGATACGACCGAAGGAGCCCTTGATGAATGGATTCGGCATTCTATCACAAAAATTAGCTATCTTCACTTTGTAACGAATGAGGAAAGCCACAAGAGAGTAATCCAGCTTGGCGAGGAACCAGAGCGGGTTTTCAATTATGGTTCTACAAGTATAGATAACATTCTGGCTGTTGCTAATATGAGCAAGACGGAGGCGTTGGGGAGCATCGGACTTGAGGATTGTGCATACGCTCTCTGCACGTATCATCCTGTGACAATGGAAGACGGTAGTGTGGATGAACAGATTAATATGTTTTTTGAGGCAATAAAAGCCTTCCCAGAGCTTCAGTTTATTATAACGAAGTCAAATGCTGACCAGGGCGGTGCAAGGATAAATGAATTACTTGACAAGAGTGCCAATGAAATAAGTAACCTTCACGTTTTTGCTTCTCTCGGGATTAGGCGTTACCTGTCATTGATGAGATATGCAGAATTTGTACTTGGCAATTCTTCGAGCGGAATTATTGAAACTCCTGCATTCAAGGTTCCTACAGTTAATATTGGCGACAGACAGAGAGGAAGACTGCAATCTGCGAGTATTATCAATTGTGGTACGGGGATGGAAGACATTGTTCAGGCAATTCGAGTAGCAATGTCAAATCACCATAGGGAGATTTGCAAGGCCGTGGTTAGCCCATATGGAAATGGTCATGCGGCGGAGAAAATAGCCGAAAAAGCAGTCGAAATAGTATTAAACGGGAGGATAGATCTGAAGAAGAAATTCTATGATCTATAAGAAAACATGAGCAATTTGTCAATTATCCCTGCAAGAAGTGGCTCGAAGAGGATCAAAGATAAGGATATCCGCAAATTATGCGGGAAACCTTTAATGGCATACACAATTGATCTCTGAGAAGAAGGTGTGCGTAACATGAGAATTGTTGTAATTGGACTTGGCTCCATGGGAAAGAGAAGAATACGTCTCATTAGGGAAATGTATCGGGCTTATGAGATTCTGGGCATTGATGGACGTGAGGATAGAAGACAGGAAGCATCAGATTTATTCGGCATTACGTGCTTTGGATCAACAGATGAGATAGGCGAAAAGGTGGACTGCGCGTTTATCTGTACATCTCCATTATCACACGCCTCAATAATATATGATTGCTTGAATCGTGGTTGGCATGTTTTTACGGAACTTAACCTGGTGACGGATGGTTACGACCAGAATATTGCCCTTGCAAAAGAAAAGAACTGTATATTGTTTTTGTCATCATCATTCTTTTACAGGGAAGAAATCAAATATATCAGGTCAAAAATTGATTATGGAAGGAAATGGAACTATATCTATCATATCGGACAGTATCTTCCTGATTGGCATCCGTGGGAGAACTACAAGGATTTCTTCATCGGAGATAAGCGTACCAATGGATGCCGGGAGATTATGGCGATTGAACTGCCGTGGCTGACAAGAGCCTTTGGCGATGTAGAGAGAACTATGGTTGTGGCCG
>LUZO01000583.1 GCA_001603685.1 Bacteroidales bacterium Bact_23 | reverse complement strand
ATTTAGACCAATTGAGCAAAGCGATAATTGGTCTATTATATTTTTCCAATCGGTATAAGACATACCCATTCGGGCATCCGGCTTCTGCCGGCGCCTGAGTGGGTAATTTCTTTAAAGGTGAAACCTGTTCAGGAATCAGAACGGAAGGTCGCCTTCGGGATCAGCCATTGGTGGGGGAGCCGATTGCTGCGGAATATTATCAGTATGCGTTGCGCCATCCTGACTTTGGCGCGATCCGCCAAGCAGGTTAAGCGTATCACATTCTATCTCAGTGATATACCGTTTCTGCCCGTCTTTCTCATAGCTCCTGGTCCGGATCCGCCCTTCAATATATACCTGAGATCCTTTTCTGAGGTATTTTTCAGCAATTTCAGCCAATCCGCGCCAAAGAATAATATTGTGCCACTCGGTCTGTTCAACCTCAGCACCCTCCCGGTTCTTGAAAATCTCCGTGGTCGCCAGCGAAAAAGAGGCCTTTTTTACGCCCTTATCGAAATTCTGAATTTCAGGGTCTCGTCCCAGATTTCCAATCAAAATCACTTTGTTAATACCTCTTGCCATGTATATCTGTTTTTAGATTCTGTTAATAG
>LUZO01000582.1 GCA_001603685.1 Bacteroidales bacterium Bact_23 | reverse complement strand
CATTGAGACCGGAAAGAATCTTGACCAAAAAATGTAAGTAATTAAGTATAAGTATATTAAGAGACTTGGAGATCTGCTGTTTGCTACGGCCGGCATTCTGCTGTTTTTGCCTTTTTTTATTCCGCTGGCCATCGCATTGCTGCTTACAGGCGAGGGGTATGTTTTTTATCTTCAGGAAAGGCGGGGTTACAAAAACAAGAAGTTTAAAATCTGGAAATTTGCCACCATGTTAAAGGCAAGTCCTTCGCTCGGCACCGGAAGCATCACCCTGAAAAACGACTGGAGGCTTACTCCAATGGGCAAATATCTCCGCGGATCAAAAGTGAATGAAATCCCTCAGTTAATCAATATCTTTCTGGGTGAGATGTCGGTAGTTGGTCCGAGGCCGCTGATGGAGGTGGATTTCATGAAATTCAGCGAAGAAATCAGGGAGCATTTTTATGATTGCAAGCCCGGACTTACCGGCATTGCGTCCATCGTTTTCAGGGATGAGGAGCAGTTTTTCGACCAGAAGGATATGGATCCCCATGAATTTGACCGCATTTTCATAGCTCCGTACAAAGGAGCACTCGAAATGTGGTACCGCGACCATCAGGGTTTGAAAACCGATCTGCTTATAATTTTGCTGACTGCTGCGGTGGTAATCTCGCCAAAAAATAAGCTGGTCTATAAATGGTTTAAAGATTTGCCTCCAATGCCGGGGTTTGTCAGAAACTCATGATATTCCGGTATGTTTATGAGAGTAAACCTTTGCGACCGGGTTTATTTAATTGAAAATCTGCACTTTAACCAACAGAAGTCGTTGATTTGGTAAAATAATTAAATTGATAACTTTGCAATGATGCTTTCAGGTTCAGGAAAGTATTATTGTTTATTACTGTTTTATTTTCGACAGAAAAATACAAAAACGAGCATTATGGGAGTAAAATGGTCATTGATTTACGAGAAAGCCGGCCCGATAGGCTGGTATAAGGTAAGCACACCCAATGGCGACCGCTATATGATGATGGTTACAATGGATGATATTCTTGTGTCAATGCCATACTTTTCGTATGCCTATCTTGAGAAGAAAAAACCGGAAACAGTGGAGCCGTATCCCGAATTCTACATTGCTGAGAATGGCAATATGGTTTGCCGGGACGAGACCATCCAGTGGCATGTGCGGATGCTTAAACCGGTTTCTGAACATTTCCACACCGATAAGGCGGTTTCGTGGTTACCTCTTGAACGGAATCCGAAAAAGCAACTGACCAGGTTCAGTTCGAACCTCAGGCGAAAGATCAATAAATCGGTTTCCAGAGGTATAAAGGTTGAAGTGGGTGGCCCTGAGCTGATTGGGAAATTTTATAGCGTTTTTTCACACAATATGCACCGGCTGGGTGCACCTCACATGTCAAAGTCGTTCTATTCCAGAGTGGTAACCGCCTTCGGAAGAGATGCCAGTGTGGTTGTTGCTTTGTATGAAGGGAAGGCAATCGGAGGTGCCATCATGCTGAAACGCGGCGAAATGGCTGAAACATGCTGGTTCGCCACCCTTGAGGATTATAACCCTTTTTATACTTCCTACTTCCTTTGGTGGGAGTGCATTAAACTGGCCATAGAAAGAGGATGCCGCATTTTCAGTTTCGGCAGAAGTTCCACTGAATCAGGGCCATATCAATATAAACAACAGTGGGGAGTAAAAAACACAACTTTGTACTGGAGTTTCTCCTACCCGCTCCGAAACGATATATACCGCGTCGGGCCGTTTGATATCCTGATGCCCAACCGTAAAATTCTGGCTTTCCTTTGGAAGATTACCCCCTGTTTTGTCATCAGATGGCTTGGACCGATAGTGGCCGGCAAGTTCTATTGATTTGTTTCATTTTTCTTTTTAAGTGATTTTGAATTTCCCGGCCAGAATCTTTGCCGCCGTCAGGGATTTCATAGCAAAGCACCATCTGCATGCTCTGGTAGATGTGGCCATTTTTATACTGATTACCCTGATTTTCCACAAGCTGTGGTGGTCGTTCTACGGATGGCTCTCTTCCTTCGGGTTAATTACTGCTTCCGCAGACTGGCTTGCCCGGAATGTTTATCTGATTTCTCTCTGGATCAATACGCATATTCTTGGGATGGATGTTTACACCACAGAGCCAAACACCATGTGGTTTGCAAATGGCGCTTATGTTTCGGTTGATGAAGGATGCTCGGGGCTCAAGCAGATGTATCAGGTGGCGGTTCTCTTTATTTTGTTTCCCGGGCCGTGGAAACATAAACTATGGTACATCCCGTCTGGTTTCCTGGTTATGTTTCTGACCAATGTATTCAGAATTGTTGTTCTTTCATATACTGCTCTCCGGGCTCCGGAATACTGGGATTTTACGCACGAATGGATATTGCGCATTTTCTTCTATGTGGTGTTGTTCCTGCTTTGGGTGGTGTGGGTTGAGAAATTCAGAAGAAAAAATCATAAGCCGGCATTTTCTGGAAATAAAGCAGACCAGAAAAAAAACTTGTAAAAGTTACCCTGATTGAGGATTCTTACTTTTGATATCGAGGAGTGGTATCACCTCCTTGAGCTGGAGTCGGTTAGCAGGCCTGAGCAATGGGAGAAACTTGAGCCGAGGCTCGAGGCCAATACGGAAAGAATTCTGGCAATGCTCGAAGAATCCGGAACAAAGGCTACCTTTTTCGTGATGGGATGGATAGCCCGCAGGTCGCCGGGAGTGATAAGGAAAATTGCCGATTCAGGCCATGAACTTGGGGTTCATTCATGGGATCACCGGTTGATTTCACAGCAGTCGCGGGAAGAGTTCCGTGAAGACCTGAAGCGGTCATGCGGCGAAGTGGGTAATTTGTCCGGCAAGCCGGTCAGGATGCACAGAGCGCCGGGCTTTTCAATCGTTCCGAAAACATTGTGGGCGTTCGAAGAGCTTATCAGACAAGGGATTACAGCAGATGCTTCAATCTTTCCCGGAAGGCGTGCCCATGGCGGTTTTCCTTCATTCCCCTCAGACAGGCCCTGTATTATTGAAGCCGCCGGAATGCGACTTTTTGAATTCCCCATAAATACCGTTGGTATTTTATCGCAAAAATTGGTTTTTTCGGGTGGAGGGTATTTCAGGCTTATGCCTTATCCTGTGATTAGATTCTATACCAGAATAAATTCTTATGTGATGTCTTACTTTCATCCCAGAGACTTCGACCCGGGTCAGAAACTTCTGCCCGGCCTCACTCCAATCAGAATATTCAAATCGTATTACGGTTTGCACAGCAGCGCCCATAAGCTCACGCAATTACTGAATGAGTTTGAGTTTATTGATGTCGCTGCAGCGATTAACCAATTTGACTGGGGAAAGGCTTTTGTCTATAAAGTTTGAATTTTTATTCGGTGATGTCTTTTTTTTGTATTTTAGTATCGTGCAGAAATAAAAAAAACAAGAAAA
>LUZO01000581.1 GCA_001603685.1 Bacteroidales bacterium Bact_23 | reverse complement strand
ATTTTGCGATCACAATGATTATTTTTGCTTTTTCGTAAACCCCCTTATCGGAGGGGACTCATGGTTTAAAATCCAAATATGCATTTCGGATTGTGGAAAAAGCTGCTGTTGGACAAATATTCTTTAAAACCAAGCCCAACAATGCCTTGGCAGACTTTGGCTTTGCTGGTCAAAGTCCACAACTCACCGGTGTCCCCATTGAAATGAATGCCGGAGAATATGTAGTAAGGATTAGTAAACATGGATATCTTCCTGTAGACACCCTGATCGTTGTTCCCAGTGGAGGGTTCGTTCGCGAAATAGAAATCAACTTAAAACCAGATTTTGCTACGATATTACTTGATATTACAACAACCGACAATTCATCATTTATTGTTTATCCAACCGTTGAGATCGACACTGCCAGGGTCAATATGAATTACTTAATAAATAATCCCAAAGCAAGATCTTACGATGATCCGGACATTTTACACTATTTCAAACTCTATTCAAACTCTACCATACCCGTTCCTCCCGGGAGTTATATCATAAAAACAAGCGCACCGGGCTTTAAATCACAATCCTCAAGAGTATTTGCCACCCGAGGGTCTATATCAACCTATTCAACGAAACTCGAACCAATAACAGGTTTCTTAACAATACCTGATTATGATAATGCATATGATGCAAAAGTATTCCTCGACAATGAGTTTATTGGCACTATTCCATTGCATCGTCATAAAATTAAAATAGGATCACATCGCATAGTTATTGAGAAAACAGGATATATAACCCCAGAAAGTGAATACACTATCTTTTGCGAGGAAGGTCAGGAAGTTGAGCTTCCTGTAAGTATGTCGATATTTAAACAATTTAGAATAGAAAGCATACCCAAGGGAGCCGAAATTATTGTGGATGGAATTAGGCAAGGGTTCACACCATATCTCATTTCTTTAACCGAAGGTGAGCATGATATGCTAATCAAGCGCAATGGTTTTATGGATGCAAAGCAGAAATTTATTATCAAAGAAGGCCTCTCTTCTGATATCGATTCAGTGACATTTGAGTTAAAGAAAAACACCCCATTACGAATTGAATGCGAAGAACGTGACTTAGAAATCGTAATAACCCAAGACGATGAAGTAGTGTATAAGGGTGGAAAAACTCCAGCTGATGTGCAATTACCAAAGGATTTGTATGAAATGACACTTACAAAAAATAATAAAACAGCATTCAAAGGTAGCATTAACCATACAGGTGAAAAAATATTTATTCC
>LUZO01000580.1 GCA_001603685.1 Bacteroidales bacterium Bact_23 | reverse complement strand
TTTCAAGTCCATGCAATTAAACTGTTTTTTTTTGCAAAAATATAAAATAACAATATCACAGGCCTGATTTTTTGGATTGAACCGGATTTACTTCCCCGCTCCGCCGGAAGTGGGAGAAATATAACAGGTCAATTTTCACTCTGCTCAATTGTTATGAATATTTTAACCGCCGGCATTAACGATTATAAATTAACAAAGCAGTTTGGGCTATTTTGCAGATACAATTCGTATAATTTGTAATTGTCGGATACTATGGCAATTAGTCTGATGTGGAGAATGGCCTCTTCCGCTGCGGCGGCTCCGGCCACCTATCTCACAATTTTGTAATTTTTGTATTCGCCGATCCGCCAGCCGGTCACTTTCTCGATACTGTGCAGAAACCGTGATTTGAATGGCAGTCTCTTTTTGGTTGGATCAAAGGAGAACTGCCAGTTAAGCCGTTCCAGACGGTTCTTCATAACGGCGGGATGGGTGCCGGTAAACAGTGCCAGGGAGTCAATCTGAGAGTAATCGAATTCGTCAACTTTCGGAATTTTCTTTTCCACCCACTCATCATTATGCCACAGCTTATGGAAATATTCCTGCTTTGCCTGCTGCAGATCGGGCGGTTTGACCCATCCGTAGTGATACATCCATGCATCCACGGGTTTCACCTTCAGGGGACGGCCCTCCTTCCGGAAACCCTGCGCATCGCGGTATGAGCGTATCGCTTTGTCGTTGCGGATTATTCTCACTTCGCGGCGGTACCATCGGCGGCTGTCGCCGATATAATTAAACGATCCGTAAAAGTGGGTATAATTCAGCAGCAGCCCCTCTGTTTCAGGATGGTCTTTCCATTTCAGCATGGCTTGTTTTACCGGTTCGAGATAGCGTTCATGCATTACCTCATCGCCCTGGATATAAAAAGCCCAGTCGCTGTCGGGGCTGAGCGCATCAAATGCCTTGTCGGTTTCCACTGCAAGCACCCGCCCGCCTTCCCTGAGGCTGTCGTCCCATACGGTATCGATGATCCGGATTTTTGATGAACCTATGCCCAGGATCAGATCACGGGTGCCGTCCTCGGAATTGCCGACCGCAACTACAAATTCATCGCACAAAGGAAGAATTGAAGTAATGGCTTCAACAACAGGATAATCGAATTTTATGGCATTTCTGATAAAAGTAAAACCGGAGACTTTCATTTAGTTGATTTTTTTGCAAAAGTAAGGAGTTTTGATATTTCGGATTTTTGATTTTTGATTTCGGATTGATATGATTGATCGTGCTGATGGTTGTTTTTCAAAAAGACAGGATTCACAGGATTAATTTTTTGACAGGATTTACAGGATTTACAGGATTCAATAGGTTGACGGGATTAACAGGATTTGCAGGATTTATTTGACTGGATTGACAGGATTGACAGGATAAACAGGATTTATTGAAATGTGAAGTAGTAAAGTTAGATGAATCCCTGCCTTAAGTAATTGGGAGCAGCCTTTGTCCCACGCTGTGAAGACATTAAGAAATCTTATAGTCTTTTTTCGATGATTTATTTTGAAGATTAAAATATTCTGCTTTAATTCGCGTTTTCATAATAAAATTGATCTATTCTAATATAAATTTGATCTGTTCTAACTATGATATCGTATT
>LUZO01000579.1 GCA_001603685.1 Bacteroidales bacterium Bact_23 | reverse complement strand
GATGAAGAAGGGCTCGACGACGAAGGACCTCGCCTACCGGATCCACACCGACATCGGCGACAGCTTCCTCTTCGCCCTGGACGGGCGGTCCAAGAGGAGGCTCGGGGAGAAGCACGAGCTGAAGGCCGGGGACGTGATAAAGATAGTGCCGACGAAGTGATGAGGCGAATGGCTGGAGGCAGAGAGATCCTGTGCCGGAAAATGGCAGGGAAATAAAAGTGCTAGCAGGTGAGATTGAACCCCTTTTTTCCTGTTATACCCCAGATTAACTGTTGGATCGGATCAGGATCGCTCTTATTAAAATCGATCCATGTCATCCCCTTCAGAAAAACTGGCAGTTCGGGTTTTTTAGGAACATCAGATAGAAGTGTGGGAATCACCGGGCACTCGCGCCTGACAAATTCCCGGAGAAGTGCGTCGATTTCCCGTCTCTGCCAGGGACCAATACCTTCAACACCTACAAAGACCGCTGCTGACTTTATCCGCTCAATTTTTTCTTCTAGCGCAGGTTGCCATGGAAGCCCAGGCTGCAATTCCCATTCATCCAGCCAGGGCAGAAGTCCAATTTCCTTTAACTTTATCCCGATCTTCTTTACCTCTTCTTTATCCTTGCTATTATGACATAAGAAAACATCAAAGTCATCGGTCTCGATCTTACCTTGGATAGTTGATGCGGCAGTCTCACGCTCTCGCTGAATATCAGCAGCTAGATCCATTTCCAGAATGGCTGACGGTTGAATTGATTTTAAGCGCTCTTTACTATCAAGCAAGGATACTCTTTCGCTGCAAACGTTGCACTCGATCCAATCATGACCGCGCTCACGTCGCCGAATAACCTGTAATTCTGTTAAGGGGGTTGCACACTCTGGGCAAACAAAAATTCGTCGCCGGCGAATGCTTTCTGATAAAGCTCGCCGCTGCAGGTGGGCCTTTATATATTCTTCAAACTGGAAACGCGTCTCTTCACTAGCTCTAGTGTCGAAAAACAAAGCCAACTCGCCGCGACCTTCTTCTATCTCACGCAAAAATATGCCGCATTTTCCACCTACTGTTGCGTTATAAGTTGCAGCGTTCTTCCACATTTCATCTATAGTAAATAGCCCACTATGCGATATCCGTACCGCCAAAGTTGCATAGACATTATTGATTGCCCCTTCGAAGGTAAATATTACGGCTTTTCCCTCAGGATCTGGCAGATCTGGATTTTCACGAGTGAATTGAGAAGGGAAAACCAAATAAGATCCGTCGTCGGCAGGTTCACGAAGAGCGATTTCATGACTCAACATTTCTTCTATTGTCGCAATCAACAATAACTTCTCTTGTTTCTTATCTTTAATGCGCTCATCTTCAGACATGCTAAAGTGCCCGGATAGAGCAACTTCTTCAGCAATGCAGCCCTGCCCGTCAGGTTCATTTTTAGCTTCGTTTACAAGTGCTGAAGCATAAGTGTCAAGCAGCTCAGGCTGCAGAAGTAAAAGGTCGCCAAAACTGAGCCTTCGAATTAGACCCCTCGATTCTACACGACCGATACACGTTTCGAATTGTGCTCGCAATTTTTCAGAATCAACAAGATCTACATATTTGGTGAGAAGGAGACGATAGAGGTCATCCACCTCGGATAGAACCCTTCCAGTCTCCTTTTCGTTTATGAAAAATTCTTTGATACGCTGAAATAGTTCCGTTGAAGTAACCTTTGGAAGGGAATCCCAGTCTATCGATCTGCGGATCGCCTCGGCCAACTCAGGTATATTCCACCCTTCTTTAGCACTTGTCTCAAAGTAAGCATCAAAACCCATCTCATGGCTTAACGCCTCTATACGTGCGCGGCTAACACTGATTCTACCGCGATCAGTACGAGCTGCAACAAGAAACTTCTTCATCGGTAATGCCGACTCTCCCTGAACCCGTTGAGCCTGAGATAGAGCACGATCCCAGTGTCGAACTCCTGCAAAGGGATCTGTCTCACTACGCGCATCAAAGAGCACTAATGCTGCAGCCAACTCATTGAGATGTAACTGATGAATCAGACGATATCCTGGCTGACCCGCCAAATCCCACAAAATCGTCTCACGTGTCTCCTTTTGTCCTCCGTCAAGTTCCAACTCTTGCTTGTCAAGCGTCCAAACACGCCGACCATGAGTCGACTCGGTTGGCTGAAAAGGTTGACCAGTTAGAACGAGACCAAGGCCAGACTTGCCTACCCCGCTATCACCCACTAAGACCACTTTGGCATTTGCATAATGAAAAGATTTCTCAGATAGTTGAGGATTAGACGTATCACAAATACGCATGTCAGGATCTAATTCCCAAATATCCACAACACGCCCAACAATCGATGCTAATATATATTTTTTGGGATTAAAAGAAATGGTCTGCTTACTTCCAAAAAAATTCGAAT
>LUZO01000578.1 GCA_001603685.1 Bacteroidales bacterium Bact_23 | reverse complement strand
TATCCAGATCATATTTCGATTGTAGCTGTAATATCTGGTGCGAGGTATTGATTTTATTAATAGAGTCATTGATTGCCTGGTATTCTTTTAAGTTTAAAAAGGCTTCATGCGTTTTTCCAAGGGCACCCCGGCTCTCTGCAAGGGCATACAATGCACCGGCCTTAACATTGAGTAAGGATGTTTTGCCGGCCTCTATCAATGCCCGTCCGGCATATTCTTCTGCTTTTTTAAAATTACCTGAGCGATAAGCTAGCTTTGAAAGAATGGTATTACATTCGGAGAGTACATTTGGGAACTGCCGGTATTTCAAACTATCTGTAACAGTTCTCAGATAAGCTTCCGCCAGGGTATGTTCTTCGAGCAGATAATAGATTGCGCCCAGATTTTTGAGTGCTATGGCTGTCATATAAACTGTTTCTGATGATTTTGCAAGGCCATAAAGCTTTACACCAGTTTCAAGGGCAAGCGCATACTCTTTCTCATTTTTGAAATATTCATATTGCTCATCCAGAATATCAAATTTGATTTTGTCGTCACCCGAAAGTGCTCCTATTTCAATTGCTTTTTGAAAATACTCTTCAGCTCTTTCGAGATTGCCGGCTTTCAGATTAAGTACGCCGAGACCTTTGTAGATAAGCCCGATATCATATTCTGTTTCGGAATTTCCAAGAAGTTTCAGAGCATCGAAATAATAGCCCATTGCGGTGGCATAGTCATCCAGTTCCTGAAATATAATGGCCATCATTGTATATATCTTCGATCGCGTAATTCGTAAATCAACGATTTTGCTCATTTTTACCGAATCTGTTTCTATGGCCATCTGCAGACTATCCAGCAACCGATAGGCTTTATCGTGCCGACTTTGGTAATAATACGCACGCGCAGAAGTAAAAGATGCATGCAAAATGCCATATTCATAGCCGATCTGCCGGGATAATTCACTTGCCTTTCCAGCTAGCGTGAGCATTGCCTCCGGACCCTGATCTATGTTATCAGCGGCTTTCAGTAAGGAATCAATGGATTGCTTTACATCGCGGTCTGGTTGGCCGGCACTTAACTGCTCTGCCAGAACCATTACCGGACTAAAGTACAGCAATAGCAAGAAAAAGCCGTTTAGAAAAATAGTCTTTAACATATTGAAAAGGGGAAGGGCAAATATAGCCCATCCCCGTTTGATTGTCAAATTCCGAATAAAGTTACAGGGGGCTATAACAGTTTGACAATCTTTTTCATTGCCATTGCGCTTCCCGATTGAATACGGCAGATGTAAACCCCCGGCTTTAAACCTCGGCCTGAACAGGGTATCCTGTGAATACCCTGTTGCAAGGCTTCAGTTAACACATCGCCAATCACACATCCTGTCATGTCAGTTAAAGTAATAGATATTTTTTCAGTTTTTTCAAGGCTGAACTCTATTAAGAATTCATCATAAAAAGGGTTCGGCGTTATATTCCTTATACTGATTGTTTTTTCTGGCACAACCGGCTGATAGTCGGTAGCAGTGGGTATAGTTAAAGGGGAAAAGTTTAGTACTGTGAAATCATGATAGGTACTTGTCGAATAAAATGAACCAGCGGCAATATAGCCTTTTCCCGGCCATTCTTCTATGGTAGCTCCAAAATCATCATTCTGACCACCATAGGTTTTCATTTCAACCAATTCTCCTGCACTGTTAATCAGGGCAATAATACAATCATGTTCACCATTTCCGTAACTGTTAGTAAAACCGGATACCAGATAATTATGATCAGGGGTTTCTACAACGCCGAAAAACCCTTCATTTTTATTTCCTCCATGTGCTGCAGTCCATTCAGTTTCTCCTTCAGAATCGGTTTTTACGATAAACCCCTGTTCAGCTTTACCATAAGATTGGGTTGAACCAACAGCAATATATCCGCCATCGGAAGTAGGCCTGACAAAATAAAAAGAATCGAAGCTTGTTCCTCCATATGTTTTTTCCCAGATAATATCGCCTTCAGGGTTTATTTTGACCAAATAACCATCACATTTTCCATTTCCATAGCTATAGGTATGGCTGGCCAAAATATAATTTCCATCAATGGTAGGTTGTATGCAAGCACCATAATCGTCTGATGGTCCCCCAATTTCTTTGTGCCATAGATATTCCCCGTTTTCATCAATTTTAAAGATTTTGATTTGATTGTAAACCGTTCCGTCCTTATAGGTATCACCAACAAGCAGGTATCCGCCATCCTCTGTCTGTACTACACAGCCGGCAAAAGAAACAATGCAGCCATTGCTGTTTGGTACAACCGAAGCCCATTCTTCATTACCATTTGCGTCGGTTTTTATCAGCCTCAGATTCAACCCTTCAGGCTCAAATGAGGTGGTATATGTAGCTATTATGAAACCATTGTCTTTTGTCTGGGAAGCTCCATAACCAATATCAAATGCTTCCCCACCATATGTTTTGTACCATTCCATCTCGCCAGTCGTATCGCATTTTATCAATAATGTTGAGATTATGCCGGGTCCAAAAGACTCACTTTCACCCACTATTGCAAAACCACCGTCGCTGGTTGAAAGCACCTGCCTTGCCAATTCTGTATAAACACCCGGATAGCTTTTAGACCAAAGCAAATCAGGAAAGGTCTGTGCCCGGGTATTTAAACTGCTTATTAACACTCCTGCTATTATTAATGGAGTTGTTAGTGATTTGAAAAGATGTTTAAAAAAAGTTGTTTTTTTCATAGTTCATTAGCTTTTTGAGTTCAGTGAACAAAATTACCATAAGGATAAAGGAATGTCCAATATATGGCTACGGAATTACCCCTGCATTTTTTAAAAAGGGTACTGCATTACTACTGCATAATAAAAAAAAGACCTGATCGGAATAAGGATATCATGAAATAGTAACTAGAAAGAGTAATATGAGTAGATAAAAATCTTGAGTATATAAATCCTAACCCGGGCCATCTCCGGAATTTTCCCTGAAAGCAATCTCAGCCTTATCCTTTTGAATATGCGACTTGATTCTGGTGAGTCCGAAGCGCCACAATCCTATATTCAGTACGAAAAATAGCAGGGCGTAAACAACCGGATTCGATTCAATGTCGAACAGGAAGAAGTCGAATAAGCCGTGCAAAATTACCGGGACCACCAGAGAAAGCGTTAGGTTCCTTTTTCTGTCCTGTGGTTTTCCCAAAAAGGCCAGCGATAAAAAGTAGCCCATAAATACAGCAAAAAAGGCATGGGCAGGTACCGATAAAATCGCCCTTACGGCGGCTATGCCGTAGCCATGATCCATTACATACATGATGTTCTCAATCATGGCAAATCCCAGAGAAACAAATACTGCATACACAATTCCGTCGTAGTGCTGGTCGAAGTATTTTGTAAGGCGCATTATCAGAACAAGAGCCAGAAACTTGAACAACTCCTCTGTGAATCCCGCCATTAAAAAGGCTTTAAGGAATGAATGGGTGCTTCCATAAGCTCCGGAAGAGTCAATTATAAAAGAGAAAAAAATTTCAATGATCAGTATTGGTACTGTGATAATGAAGCCCAGCATTAAACAGGCTACCAGCAGCGAAAACGGCTCCTTTTCGGTATCGCGTTTATAGATCATATACAGGATAAAGGCGACGGGGGTGATG
>LUZO01000577.1 GCA_001603685.1 Bacteroidales bacterium Bact_23 | reverse complement strand
GTTCTATTCAAATATCACGGTTTTCTTAATATTTAATTATTGTTTACCCAACTTTATTCAGCAGCGCCTGATAAATCGCATAGTTCTCCTGATCGAAGCAGACAAAGGTGATTTCCGCGCTGAAGTTATGATCTCTCAGGTAGTTTTTTACCGTACTGATGGCAATTTCAGCGGCTTGCTGTTTGGGATAGCCGTAAATTCCCGTACTGATATTCGGAAAGGCAACGGAGCTGAAATTGTTGTCGCGGGCTATATTCAGGCTTTGGGTGTAGCATGAGGCCAGGAGTTGCGGCTCGCCGTACCTGCCTCCGTTCCACACCGGCCCTACGGTATGGATGACATGGGTTGCCGGCAGTCTGAATCCCGGAGTAAGCCTGGCTTCTCCGGTCGGGCACCCGCCGATTTCCCGGCAGGCTTCCAGCAGTTCCGGCCCGGCGGCGCGGTGAATGGCGCCGTCAACCCCGCCGCCGCCAAGCAGGCGGGAGTTTGCCGCATTAACAATCGCATCAACATTCAGCCGGGTAATATCACCCTGAATAACTTTGATCTGACCGGTTTCCATATCTTGATTTTTTTGAATTTTATTCAAATAGTAATCCGGAAAGGGCCAATGCCTAGCTGACCGGTTTATGCTTTCCGCACAATCAGCTGGGCGTTTTCGTATTTCACCACCCGGATGTTCTCTCCCTTTTCTATATATCCCGATTCGGCAACGGCGTCAAAAACCTTTCCGCCGATTTCAATCTTTCCCGCCGGGCGCAGCATGGTAAAGGCAGTTCCCTGCTGTCCGATCATCTCCGTGTATCCGGCATCCGCCGAGATGTATCCTTCGGTTGTCTGCTGGGTGGTATGGAGAGCAAGTTCCCCGAGAAATGTTCTCTCTCCGAATATTTTTCTGGTCAGATAGAAAGAACCGATCAGTGAGGCAAAGGAGGCAATGATGACGATGAAAAACGCCTGAAACACTCCGGTCAGCTCAACGCCGGTAAAATCGAAACCGGTATTGTCAACCATACTGAGTGTCAGTCCGGTAACCATCAGGATTATGCCTGAGATGCCCACCACGCCAAAGCCCGGTATGGCCAGGATTTCAACCAGAAGCAGTATCAGCCCGATGATGAAGATAAGGATTTCCCAGTGGTCGGCCAGCCCTTCGATGAAGAGCGGGGTGAAATAGAGCAGCGCCGCCATGATTGCGGCAAGCAGCGGAAAGCCTACGCCGGGTGTCTGCAGTTCGAAGTAGATGCCGCCGATGATGATCATAATCAGCAAACCGCTGATTATCGGTTTGGTAAGGAAACCGATGATTCTGTCGGTAACGGTGAGCTCCTGGGTTACCACTTTGAAATCTTCTTTTCCGGTGATTCTGAGAATCTCATCAACGCTTTCGGCCTGTGCGTTGCAGAACTTATGCCTGATGGCTTCGGAAGTGGTGAAGGTGATGACCTGTCCGGTATCGGTTACGCCTTCGATATATATCCGCGGGTCAACCATTCCCTGTGCGATATCGGGGTCGCGGCCTGTGGCTTCAGCGGTTGAGCGCATGGTGGAGCGCATGTACGACTGATATTTGTCGGGCAGGGGTTTGCCGGTCTGATCCACCACGGTAGCTGCGCCGATATTGGCACCCGAACGCATATAGATGCTGTCGCAGGCGATTGAGATCAGCGCACCGGCCGAAGCTGCATTGTTGTCGATAAACACCCACACCGGCGTTTTCGACTGCAGGATGGCGGTGCGGATGCTGTCGGCGGTTTCAACCATTCCGCCGTAGGTGTTCATGTGAATCAGGATAATGTCGGCATTTAAGGCGCGCGCTTCGCGGAATGCCTTTTTCGTTTTATGCCAAACGGGAGGGGCTATCTCCTCCTTAATGTCGAATTTGTAGATGATTCCGCTGCCTTTTCCGGCGGAATCGCTTTCAGCTTTTACAAAGCCGCAGAAAATCAGCCAGATGAAAGCCGGCAAAATGAAGCTCAGGGATTTTTTGGTCATTTTTCAGAGTCATTGTGTATGTAAAAATAGTAAAAATCCCGTTTCGCCCAGAGGAAAAACAGTCCGGGATTAACTATTTTTAAAGAGGCTGCTGATGACCTTTACCATTTTGCGGTGTGCATGTTTGTTTCCGGCTACGATTTCCCGGCCATACAGGTAGTTGTTTCTGCCAGAGAAGTCGGTTACCGTGCCGCCGGCCATTTGTACGATAAAGGCTCCCGCTGCAACATCCCACGCGTTCAGGCCGTATTCATAAAACCCTTCGAAACGGCCGCAGGCAACATAGGCCAGATCGGCGGCTGCCGAGCCCATGCGGCGCAAACCGGCTGTATGTTTCATAAAGTACTTGAACACAGTTACATAGCTGTCGATGCGGCCATAATCATAATAGGGAAAACCGGTTGCCAGCAGGCTGTTGTCAAAATCCCTGTTGAACGAAACATGGATTTTTTTGCCGTTAAGCATCGCTTTTCCGCCTTTCCAGGCATAAAAGCACTCGTCGCGGTTGATTTCGTAAACCACGCCAATCACCGTTTCATTGCCTTCCATCAGCGCTATGCTTACGCAGAAAACCGGCACCTTGTGGATGAAATTGGTGGTTCCGTCAACCGGATCAATCACCCATTTATAGGTTTCATCCTCATAGCCGGCGGTTTCCTCTTCCGTAATGAAGCCGGCGCCGGGCAAAAGTTCCATCAGCTTTGCCACGATGAATTTTTCGGCAATCTTATCCACATAGGTCACATAGTTGTGGTGGCCTTTCTGCTTTATCTCAGCTTCGCTGATGTTGTTGATCTGCTCCAGAATGTATTTCCCGATTTCGCGGGCAATGTCGCAGACCTCGCTGCACAATACCTTGTAATCCATCTCTTTCATTATTCAGCACAGGGTTTTACCAGAAAAATACCATCTTTGTCGGGCTCCAGCAGCGTAACCTTTTCAATCCGGTTTACCGAATCTTTGTCGTAAGGCTTTTTGCAGTGGATGTAATTGCCTGAGAACCCGGTCATAAAGCCGCGATTGATGTCAGACTCCCAAAGTACTTCCTGTACGCTGCCTCTGTTTTCTGCATAAAAGGCGGCCTTTTTCTCTTCCGACAGCCTGTGCAGCAGTTTGCTGCGCTCCTGTTTTACCTGTTCGGGAATCTGTTCCTCCATTTGCGCGGCTTTGGTGCCGGGGCGTTTCGAATAGGTGAACACATGGAGGTATGATACCGGCAACGATTCAATGAAGCGGAAGGTGTCGAGGAAATCCTCGTCGGTTTCGCCCGGGAATCCGGTAATCACATCGGCGGCGATGCAGGCGTGCGGCATCAACTCCTTAATCAGCCTTACCCGGCTTTCGAATACTTCGCGTTTGTATTTGCGTTTCATCAGCTCAAGTACCCGGTCGGTTCCCGATTGCAGCGGAATGTGGAAGTGCGGCATCAGGCGGTTGCTTCGGGCCACCAGTATTATGATGTCGTCGTTCAGCAGTTCGGGTTCTACCGATGAGATTCTGATCCGGTCGATGCCATCGAGCCGGTCGAGCTCCTGAAGCAGCCCCAGAAAGGTTTCGCCGTGCTGACGGCCGAAGTCGCCGATGTTCACGCCGGTAAGCACAATTTCGCGGATGTTGGTTTCGGCAATCTGCCGGGCCACTTCGATGGTGGAGGCGATGTCGGCGCTGCGGCTTCGCCCGCGGGCATACGGAATGGCGCAGTAGGTACAGAAATAGTCGCAGCCGTCCTGTACCTTGAAAAAGGAGCGGGTGCGGTCGCCAATGGAATAGCCCGGTTCAAAGTCCTTCGGGCGGTTCTGCAGCGATGCTTTTTCAGCTTTCCGTTTGCTGATGTCGTCAATATATTCGGGAAGGCGGTATTTGTCGTTGTTGCCCAGGATAATGTCCACTCCGTTGATCAGGCCGATTTCGTCGGGGCGAAGCTGTGAATAACAGCCGATTACCGCCACCGAAGCTTCAGGGTTTTTCCGCAAAGCCTGGCGTATGGCAGCCCGCGTCTTCTTTTCGGCATGCGCCGTTACCGTACAGGAGTGTACAATGTAGAAGTCGGCATTCTCCATGAAATCAACCGTTTCGTACTCCGATGCGCGAAATTTCCTCGCAATGGCTGAAGTCTCTGCAAAGTTGAGCTTGCAGCCAAATGTCTGAAAAGCAATTTTCTTTTTATTCATCGCTGCAAAGATACACATTAGATAAGTGTCCAGAATAAACGGAAGCGGAAGTCATCGGGATAATATCAATAAATCTGCCTATATAGATATCTGGCAAATGTAGCCGGAAGGGAGAAACTGCCAAAAAGCCCTTCCTGTCAGCGATTCCTGCATTTATGGAATTGCTTCCGGCGTGAATTTCCCGGAAAACGGAAATGCAGCTTCTTCTAAAAATATATTACCATCTTCCGGTTTTTAGATAAATGAGATAAAA
>LUZO01000576.1 GCA_001603685.1 Bacteroidales bacterium Bact_23 | reverse complement strand
CATCACCGCTGCCACTTTCTCGCGAAGGTGGCGATGAAGGCGGCCCACATGAAGGTGCCGAAGATCGCTTGGGCTCCGGCTATGAGGGTATAAAAGCCCGTAGCCGGGGTATAGCCTGCGTATCCGGGAGTTGCGGCTGTAACTATGCTGAAATAGAAATATTCGTACCATTCGAGAGGCTCGTTTCCTCTGACTACGCCGGCTCCGGCCCAGTAGAGGACGCCCAGAAAGAATACGACAGAGAGCCAAGCTTTGGCGACGTTGAAAGGACGAACGCCGTACCCGAAAATGCGTTGAATGAAGACGTATTCCAAAACGTCGTAAATCAGGAACCTCTTGGTCTTAGATGGTATTTGGACCATACGATCTCTGAATTGAGACATACGTTCTCGAATATTGTTTGAAGGCTGATGGGCTTTTTGTTCTATTCCTTTCATTCCGTTTTGTATCCTTTTTGCCTCCATTTCCCTGTAGAAATAATAATCGGCATCGTTTTTATTCCCTAAATCTTCCATCTTTCTTTTTGCTATTCGACATACCAGCTCTTGATACCTGGGACGAGCGAATTTTGTATATTTGAATGATAGATTTTGCCGAAATTGATCGTAATCGAAGTCGACACTCCTGCCGAACTCAGCTCTTTCAAAGTTAGCATACCCGCCGAACTCGGCTTCCTCGAAGCCGGCATACCAACCGAATTTTGCATTCCTGAAGTCGGCATCTTCTCTGAATCCCACTTTCTCGAAGTTTGTATGCACGCCGAACTTGGTTTCACTGAAGTCGCCATGCCTGCCGAACTCAGCTCCTATGAAGAGGGTATGCCCACCGAATTCGTCTCTTCCGAAGTCGGCACCCTGTCCGAACTTTGCCTCTATGAAGTAGGCATCTCTGTCGAACTTGACACCCCTGAAGATTGCAAGCTCTGTGAACTTGGTTCCTCCAAAGTTAGCGTACCCACTGAATTTGACACCATTAAAGTAGGCATGCCCGCCGAACTTTGCTCTTCCGAAGTAGGCATACTCACCGAACTTAGCACCCAGGAAGTTGACTTCCCAGACGAACATGGCACCCTCGAATTTTATCTGCTTATTGAAGAGGGTATTACTGAAGTTTATAATACCTCGGATCTCAGAGTTGGTAATGGTTATCTGTTGATTGATCAGCTTCAGATTGTCGGACAATTCGAGCTGTTTATCAAACGCGGTTCGCTCAACATGCTCCGTCGGCAGCTCCAGCCCGCTTATGTCCAGGTCGCCCTCGACGATCACGCCGTCGTACTCGACGTCCTCGCCCCTCTTGATCTTGGCCAGGATCTCGCTCGCCTGGATCACTGGGCGCTGGTTTGAGCAGGTATCTGGCTCCATTGTTATTAGAATTCGATGACAAGGAATTTAAATACTCGCTCTTGACGGTCCAAGCCCATCTGGTGAACTTGCGGGCCAAGACGATCGTGAATAGCGCTAGGAATCTTATACCTAAGGACGAATACTCCTTAGGCGGGGACCTCTGTATCATCAAAAAGTCGTTTTTATTCTTCCTCATTTTATCGGAACTGTCATCTATAGTTTGCCCATTTACCTAATATATTCCATGTTCGGCGGTCCAGTAACTTAGGCGCCAATTCATGGAACATTGACCACTTCTCATTGCATTTATGACAGTATAATTTTGAGACACCATATTCAAATTTATTATCGTATTTTTCAGGATATTGCTGAAGCATTTGTTCGATATCTGACTTCGAAATAGGAACCCCTATAATTC
>LUZO01000575.1 GCA_001603685.1 Bacteroidales bacterium Bact_23 | reverse complement strand
AGAACTAGAGTTTTGCAGAGCATTGGACTTGATCCTAACTCAGGTAAAAATATTGAAAATATAAAAGTTATTAATAACGGAATAGATACAGCAAATGCGTCTTTCCAAGTAGATAGAATCCAACAGTTGAGGGAACAATACGGTATAAGCGAAGATGATAGAGTTATCATTTCAGCTGGAACAATCTGCGAGAGAAAAAATCAATTGCAAATCCTTCGAGCGTTTCATGTTCTTCCCCCAGAAGATAAGGTACATACAAAGTTGCTCTTTCTAGGAAAAGGAGAATTATTTGACGCACTTAAAGCAGAAATTGAAAGACTCGGGGAAAGCGATCGAGTTTTTGCGTGTGGCTACATACCTGTGAGTGAGGTTCAAAATTACTTTGCTATTTCCGACCTAAATGTTATCGCATCTATTGATGAGGGGTTTGGTAGAGCTTTTGTTGAAGGCTTCTTATTAGGAGTCCCGGCAGTAACATATTCTGATTTGGATGCTGTTGATGATTTATATGATGAATGCGCTATGGTAAAAGTATCCACAAGGTCGGATGAGGCATTGAGTGAAGGCATTTCTGTCGGACTTCATAAAAAGTGGGATAGAAATGCAATTACAAACCATGCACATGAATTCAGTGTAAGGAATATGGTTACAAAGTATGAGAATCTGTATGAATCGTTAATTCAATAAAACTATTCCCGGAGGACGATATGTTTAACTTAGATAGATTTATATATGATAAGGTGACAAAACGGCCGAGTTCAATGTTCTACTGTGACATTGAAGCTAATTGGGATGCGCTTGCAAGGAAAATTGCCGGAAAGTCTGTGTTGGTAATAGGAGGAGCCGGTTCAATTGGTTCATCCTTTATAAGAGCCCTTCTCCCTTTTAAGCCGAAATCCCTGGTCGTAGTTGATACCAATGAGAACGCATTAGCTGAGTTGACAAGGGATCTCAGATCAACAAAAGGCATGTACGTACCTTTAGATTATCTTCCTTATCCTATGGATTTTGCTTCGCCAGTGTTTGAGAAGATGTTCCGGGCGCGTGGTGGTTTTGATATTGTGGGAAACTTTTCGGCTCATAAACATGTGAGATCGGAGAAGGATATCTATTCAGTAGAGGCTTTGCTGCAGAACAATGTTCTTCATGCCAAGCTTCTGCTGGATTTGCTAAGTGAATTTCCACCAGAAGAATATTTCTGTGTATCCACAGATAAAGCAGCAAATCCTGTCAATATCATGGGCGCGAGCAAGCGGATTATGGAGGACGTGATATTCAGCTATTCCGATAAGTTCCCAGTAAAGACTGCGCGCTTTGCCAATGTTGCCTTTTCTAATGGTTCACTTCCAGCAGGTTTTCTTGCAAGAATTCAGAAACTGCAGCCGCTCTCTGCACCGTCAGATGTACGTCGGTACTTCGTTTCTCCAGAGGAATCCGGTCAAATTTGCTTACTCTCTTGTATTCTTGGCGAGAACCGAGCGATTTTCTTCCCGAAGCTTGCTGAGGCTCAGATGATGACTTTTGACGCTATCGGAACAGAACTTCTTAAGGCACATGGGTATGAGGTGATTGAGTGTAATTCTGACGCCGAGGCCATTGATAAAGCGGAAGAGTTAAAAGCAGGCAGTAATCTGTATCCGGTTCATTATGCTGTATCAGATACATCAGGTGAAAAGCCTTTTGAAGAGTTTGTTACGGAAGAAGAAACCGCTGATTATGAGAGGTTTTCATCTTTGGGTGTTATTACAGGAAAAGAGATACCGGATAAGATCAGAGTTGAAAAGCTATTCATAGAACTGAATGCAGTCTTTCAAAAGCAGGAGACAACAAAAGAAGAAGTAGTTGCTATAATGCAGAACTACCTGCCTAACTTCGAGCATATTGAGACCGGTAAATCACTTGACAGTAAGATGTAAAGGAAAGGAAAACATAATGGGCAATTTTATTCCGCTGTCTATTCCTAATTTTGAGGGGAATGAGAAGAAATATGTAGATGATGCCCTTGATCAGGGATGGGTATCTACTGGAGGCGCATACATAACAAAGCTAGAGAAGGAGATGGCTAAGTTTCTCCGAGTGGATAACGTGGCTGCGTGCCAAAGCGGAACATCTGCCCTTCATCTGAGTCTCGTAGAAGCAGGTGTGAAACCTGGGGATGTGGTTATTGTGCCACCGCTGACTTTCATTGCAGCTGTTAATCCGGTGAAATATCAATTTGCCACACCAGTGTTTATTGATTGCGATGACAGCTTCTGCATGGATCCGGTGAAACTTCGAACCTTCTGTGAGGAAGAATGCGAGTGGGATGGAGAAAAGATAGTCCACAATGGGGCTATAGTTAAGGCTCTTGTTGTGGTTCATGTTTTCGGCAATATGGCGGATATGGAATCCATCATGGAGATAGCCGAGAAATATAACATCAAGGTTGTCGAGGATGCGACCGAGGCATTAGGCACCTGCTACACAGAGGGTAAATATAAAGGCAAGTTTGCAGGAACAATTGGTGATTTCGGCTGCTTCAGCTTTAATGGTAATAAGATTATTACAACTGGCGGGGGCGGGGCGGTGACGGCTCGGAAGTCCAGGGCAGTTGACCATATCCGGTTCCTGTCTACACAGGCAAAAACAGATCCACATTATTATATCCATGATGAGGTGGGGTATAACTACCGGATGACAAATCTTCAGGCTGCTCTCGGTGTGGCACAGATGGAAGAACTGCCGGAATTCATTAAGAGAAAACAGAGAAACTATGAATTGTATAAGGA
>LUZO01000574.1 GCA_001603685.1 Bacteroidales bacterium Bact_23 | reverse complement strand
CTGCATAGCAGTACACACAACCATGTGGGCATGTATCGTACTCTCCGATATCTACCGATTCGTAACATCTGCAGTCTGGACGTTTTCCCTTAATCTTTGCTCGAATGGGGCGACCGCCGATTTCCGAGAGCCGTCTAGCGTCGACGCATCTGGCTGCTTCGGCGCCTGGAACTAAGTACTGATGTTGTGAGCAAATCGTCAGTTGCATGCCGTGGGCCTTCGCAATTTTTGCCAAATCGGCAGCCAAATCCGACTTTGTCTTTGCGGGAGGGTCCTCCCAAGCGAATCCGAACTTGTGAGCGGCTTGATCAAGGTTCCTCAACGTTTTTTTGTAAATTTGGGCAAAGGATATTACCACCTCGTCGGTGGTTCCTTCAAGAGCTTTGGCCAGCGTTTCGAAGTTCTGCCGGTGAAAGTTCATTGGTGTGAGTGATGTGAAAAGAATGGGGTCATAGCGCCAAATGGCAACCTTTGGGCCGTAGTTTTCTGCAAGTATTTTCATATGCTGGATAGAGCGCTCTTGATCGATAACTGCATATTCCAGCTCGTGAGGATATGCAGTTATCGTATACTGAACCACGAAAGGGCGACCAAATTGACTCACTGCCTTCAGCTCTCTCATGAATGGACCCAGGTTCTTTGTCCAAAATACAAATCCATCTACATCTTTTTCATTTAGACTGACTTTGCTGACTTGTCTTCTGTTATAGGGATTGACCATTTTGCAGTATCCAGCCTTCAGCCTATTGAGAAACCAACAGCCGTAGAAAGCAGGGATGTCAGTCTTGTAACTAGCGGATATTATCATATTATTCCTTTGTCCCAACTACCCAGAAAGCGTTCCAATTTGTTCTGGGTGAGCGCCCAACATCTTCAAGGAGTTTACCCAAATGCGTCCTTTGTTCATCTAGACTCATATAATTGCTGGTATGATTAGGTTCTGACGACAATGTTAGTTTAGCAACATCTGACATGATATTAATTTTTTCAACCCAACGTGGCTCGTTCCGCTCAATAAAAATAAATTTAGCTCCACTAGGGGCGGATTCAGTCATCTTTGAGAGAAAACTCTGCAATTTTATTGCATCATCAAAGACCTCTGAGACTACATACGACAGAATAAATACATCTATTTTGCCAAAAATGTTACCGAAATTTCCAAAGTTCGCGGTATCTGTTATATCGAGCGCGGTTGAATGGCCTGTCAAAGTTAATGGCCAATCCTTTCTCTTGCCGATTTTATTTCGTAATCTTGTTTCAATTTGGGATTCTATTTCAATCAAACTCTCCTGCCACTCAGTTACTTTATCAAGTAACACATATCTAAGTGATATTTGATCATCAAGTCGTCTTTTTTCGATTCGTTTGGCAAGTCCGAGAATCTCCGTGCCTGGGCCACCTCCGAATACACAAATACTAACCGATCCCTTTTTTGATTGACAGCTATCTAGATAATTTTCGATGTCGTTATCATTCTCAAAAACAAATTCTACCAAATTTGCATTTACCGGGACTGTAGAATAAAGATATGCAAGTCTGCATAAGGGATCATGGTAAGGAATATTTGGATTTTGGTTAGAATACCAAGCAACACGCATTATTTCACAATATTCTCTAA
>LUZO01000573.1 GCA_001603685.1 Bacteroidales bacterium Bact_23 | reverse complement strand
GCCATAGGCCGGGGGCTTCAAATCTATTTGTTATTATAGGTATTCATAGTATTTGTGGCACCGGCGGCGATAAAGCTTTTAATCATTTCTACTGCCGTTGGAATTCGTTCTGTAAACAATTTTTCCTCTTCGCGGGTAAAGCGCCCCAGCACATAATCAACCTGAAATCCGCGTGCAAAATCGCTGCCGATTCCTACCCTCAGCCTTGGAAAGTTGGTATTTCCGAGGGTGGCAATAATGTCGTTCAGCCCGTTGTGGCTGCCACCGCTTCCCTTTGTTTTCATACGAAAAACGCCGGGATCAAGGTCGAGGTCATCCACCACCACCAGTGAATTTTCCACCGCAACTTTCTCTTCATTCAGCCAGTAGCGGTAGGCTTTCCCGCTCAGATTCATATAGGTTGTAGGCTTGATGATAACCACGGGCCTTCCCCGGTAACGGGCTTCGGCACGCATGGCATACCGCTCGGTTGTAAATTTTACCCCCAGATCCTGGGCAAGGGCATCGGCAATGATGAAACCAATGTTGTGCCTGGTGTTTGCATACTCTTCTCCGATATTTCCCAGGCCTACAATCAGGTATTTCATGGTAATTACTGTTTTAACAAATGGATTCCGGCTCTGATTTCCGGAATTCAGCAATATTGTAAACTATTGAACCAAAACTCAGCGGCAGAAATTCTGAATTGATTAAGTGTTCGTAATAAAAAACCGGAAGCAGTGATTGTTCTCGCCTGCCTCCGGTGGATCTTATCACTTAATACCCTGATTACTTTCCGGGTGTGGTTGGTTCAACATTTCGTGTTGTAAGAACGGTTGCAATAACAGCGCCGGGAGTATCGAGGAACTCAACACCGTCGAGTTTCAGGTCAGAAATCCTTATTGCCTGGCCGAGATCAAGATTGCTGATATCAATAATCACTTCATCGGGCAGGTGCTGAATCAGCGCTTTAACTTTCAGTTTACGCGCTTTCTTTACCAGCTTACCTCCGCGCAAAACTCCGGGTGAAGTTCCTTTGATACGGATGGGTGCCGAAATGATTACCGGTTTAACGGGATCGAGTTCCAGGAAATCGGCATGAAGTATTCTGTCGCTTACCGGATGAGATTGTACATCCTGAAGTACGGTCAGATACTCTTTCCCGTCAACATTTACATTGATCAGGTATGAATTGGGGGTGTAAAGCACGGTTTTGAAACTTGTTTCATCGGTTGTAAAATGCACCTGCTCTTTTCCCCCGTAAATCACGCACGGAACTTTACCCGCAGCGCGCTGGGCTTTCGCATCTTTTTTCCCTACGTTCCCGCGAAGGGAACCGCTCATAGATACTGTTTTCATTGTTTGATATTTAATTGATTATTAATAGATAACCCTTAGGTTAGTCGAATTTAAAGAGATTTGAGATTGATTCGCATTTGTGTACCTTACCAATCACATCAGCCAGAAGCTGTGCTGTGCTGAGTACTCTGATTTTTGGGCTTTCGCGTTTCAGCGGAATGGTATCCGTAACGATAATTTCGGTAAACGGCGATGCTTCGATTCTTTCGATGGCATTTGATGAAAGCAGCGGATGAGTGCAGAATCCCCTTACACTGGCTGCCCCCTTGTCGATCATCAGTTGAGCAGCTTTACAGATGGTTCCTGCCGTATCAATGATATCATCAACAAGCACCACATCCTTGCCTTCCACATCGCCGATCAGTTCCATCGAATCAACCTGGTTGGCCCTTGAACGCTGCTTGTAACAGATTACAAAGCTGGAGTTCAGTATCTTGGCGTATGCGGCGGCCCTTCTGGTTCCTCCCGTATCGGGCGAAGCCATAACAAGATTCGGCAGATTCAGCTGTTTGATGAAGGGAACAAAAATTGAAGAGGCATAAAGATGGTCAACCGGTACATCGAAGAAACCCTGAATCTGGTCGGCATGCAGATCGATGGTGATGATTCGCTGAACGCCGGCTGCAGTAAGCAGGTTGGCTACCAGTTTGGCAGCAATGGAAACCCGGGGCTTGTCCTTACGATCCTGACGCGCAAAACCGAAATAAGGGATTACCGCAATGATATGCCTTGCCGATGCCCTTTTGGCTGCATCAATCAGAAGCAGGAGCTCAAAAAGATTGTCGGTTGGCGCAAAAGTGGACTGAACAATGAATATATCATTACCACGAACATTCTCTTCGAACGAAGGCTGGAATTCTCCGTCGGAGAAGTCGGTAACCAGCGCATCACCAAGCTTCTTCCCATAGCTGTCAGCTATCTTTTCGGCCAGATAACGGGTGGCTCTGCCCGAGAAAATGTTTACCACTGTACCCATTTTGATTTGCAAAAAGAGAATGAAAAATCCGGCTTTGAGGGTGCAAAATTATAAAAAAATTCAACGGTTGACGATTTGTTTT
>LUZO01000572.1 GCA_001603685.1 Bacteroidales bacterium Bact_23 | reverse complement strand
TTTTTTGATTTCCGGGCGGGATCGGCAAGCCACAAAACAATCTTATCGCTGTCTGCCAACTTAACTGCTTCTCTGGCTTTATTTTTATCAATGGGACGGTTTAACTCTGTATCAACTCCGTTGGGGATTATGGAAATTTTAGCATTGTTTTTCAACTTCAGTTTTAACTCCATATCCTGAGATTTAACAATAGTATGATTCCATCTTTTGGCAGCCATAAATCTTATTAAACGCCTTATTAGCGACGATTCATTTAATTCGCTACCAAGCAGGGAAACAACCAACGGTATAACCATTGCAAATGTTGCTACAATTGATGAAATGCCATGTGCATGAATTACATCGTATTTATTTCTATCTGTTTGTTTTTTAAGACCTTTTATATTTTGCAGATATCCTTTTATCCCCTTACCCTTAATCAGATAATAGTCAATTTCAACGCCGGCATTTTTAAGTGATTGTGCCTGATTAGCAACCACAGCCCCCGGCCCATCTGCCTTATTGCCGCTGCAAACAAATAAAACTTTCATGTCAATGATTCTTTATAAAGCTCTATTGCAGTTTCAAGCCTTAAATCATATGACTCATTAGTATTAAAATCGCCCACCTCAAAAACCCATTCGTTGTTTAAATGCCGGAATCGACCAATTTTCCCATTTACTTCCAAAATATAATCCTGAACATGCCCAAAAATGGTTTGCAATTCATTTACAACATATCCCTTTTCTGGATGTTCGAAAATATCAATTGCCATTGAATTAAAGCCTTGCAGATCACAAATGTTCTTACAAAAATCCAATAATTCAAATGGCGGTGCAATATAATTTATACCTTTTGACCCACTGGCTTTATCTCCTATTTTCACTTTTTGATGTCCAAACCATGATTCTCCAATCTTCACTATACGCCATTCAAAATCATGAGGTACATATTCCTGCAGTATAACAAATCCTTTTTGTGCATCTTTATATATTTCCAAGTATTTCTTAATTTTTCTCCAAAAGAACCTCGGATTTGCATAAGCTTTTTTTGACCAGCTCGAAATATTACCCGTATTTTTGTTTGGGCCCAATCTTCTTCTAATCCCCTTCCCAAAAGCAGTGTGAATATACCTCTCAAGCTCTTTTTTTGTTCGCATTATCTTTACACC
>LUZO01000571.1 GCA_001603685.1 Bacteroidales bacterium Bact_23 | reverse complement strand
AATATAAGCTGAGAGAGGGAGCTACCGAAGGTTTAGTTCAATAAACGGTTGGTAGCATTTTGCAGGTTTTCAAATTGTCCGCCATACTCAATATAGGTGCCGGCTTTCAGCTTAATGTTTTGATCTATCTTTTGCTGAATATCGGTTATAACCGATTGCAGGTCACGATCGCGTACATTTACACTTACAACAACCCGCCGGTGTGCCATATCACGCGATATTTTTGCCGGACCCTGTGTGTACTCAATATCAGCCAGTTCAGTAAACGGAATCATTTGTCCTGTTGACACGGGAATCTGAAGCCGGCGAATATCATCAATATCGGTTCTGTTCTGTTTATCAAATCGCATAACCAGATCGAAGCGCTTTTCGCCTTCGAAAATCACACCTGCGGTTTTCCCTCCAAATGCTGCTGATAAATAGTTGTTTAAGGTATTGATATCCACACCGTAATATGCAATTCTGCTTCTGTTGTAATTCACTTTTATCTGAGGCAATCCTTCGGTTTTCTCCATAATTATATCACTCGCCCCCGGAACATCTGCAATAAGCGCTTTAATTTCACCCGCTTTCTGGTTGATATAATCCAGGTCCTCGCCAAAGATCTTAATGGCAATATCGGAACGCACCCCGGTAATTAACTCATTGAAACGCATTTCGATGGGTTGGGTAAATTCGTATTCGATTCCAGGAATTACGGAAAGCTCATTTCTGAATTTATCGGCCAACTGCTCTTTGTTTTTTGCAGCTTTCCAGTTTTTTTTGGGTTTGAGTTTAATAATCATATCAATCTCTTCCATTGACATGGGGTCGGTGGGAACTTCGGCCGCGCCAATGCGTGATACAATCTGATCCACTTCGTCGGGAAATTTTGTTATGAGGATATTTTCCATTTTTGTGGTCATCTCAACGGTTTTAGATAACGAAGTTCCTGTTTTCAAAACAGGTTGTATCACAAAATCACCTTCGTCGAGCGTAGGCACAAATTCGCCGCCGATACGGCTGAACAGGAAGCCGGTAATCAGCAATGAAAATAATGCGGCCCCAAGTACCCACCGCTTATGGTTGCATGACCATTTAATGACCGGGTAGTACGATTGATGTATTTTATCCATTAACCAATCGGAGAAGGTTCGTTTGTAAACTTTATCAGGTTTTAAGAAAAGCGACGACGCAACCGGCAACCAGGTAAAACCCAATATCATTGCGCCAATAATGGCAAAGGAAAAGGAAAGTGCCATTGGCCGGAACATTTTGCCTTCGACGCCGCTTAATGAGAGGATAGGTATAAAGACAATCAGAATGATTATTTGACCAAAAATTGCAGATTTTACCATTTTCGAGGCCCCATAAACAGAAATACCATCCATGATATTCCGGCGTTCTTCGCCCCTGAACGATAAAATTTCGGCTTTTTGCAGGCCCATTCGTATCACAAAAAATTCTACGATAATTACAGCTCCGTCTATTATTATCCCAAAGTCAAGCGCTCCAAGGCTCATTAAATTGGCATCAATACCAAAAATATACATCATGCTGATTGTGAACAGCAAAGCCAGTGGAATCATTGAAGCGATTACCAAAGCCGAACGAAAGTTCCCTAAAATTAAAACTACGATAATAAGCACAATGATGGCACCAAACATCAGGTTCTCAATTACCGTGGAAGAGGTTTTGGCGATAAGCTCGCTCCTTTCAAGAATTGGGTTAATAAAAACACCTTCAGGCAGATTTTCCTGAATATCGGCAACCCTTTCCTTGACTTCGTTTATAACAACTTTCGAATTGGCATTCTTCAACATCATAATCTGGCCAAGCACCGTCTCTCCCTTCCCATTTGCCGTAATGGCGCCAAAACGGTTGGCATAGCCAAATTTTACACTTGCAACATCTTTTATAAATATGGGTACACCCCCATCATTCTTAACAACGATGTTTTCAATATCTTCCAGGCTTTTTGCCTGTCCATCGCCTCTGATAAAGTAGCTTTGATTGGTCTTTTCAATGTATGAGCCGCCCGAAATGCCGTTGTTATTTTCCAGCGCATCAAAGATTGTGCTGGTCTAATAAAACCGGACAGAAATTCTGAAATTTTATATTTTCGCTGACTTGTACATTTTTAGTTTTGCAGATTCAATATTAAGTAGAAGCGTTTGGAAAGCCTGAAATTATCAACCCCTATCAGGGAAGTTCTTAGCCTCCCCCCAGCCCCCCAC
>LUZO01000570.1 GCA_001603685.1 Bacteroidales bacterium Bact_23 | reverse complement strand
CAAACTCAACTACTTGAAATGAAAATTTAAAAGTGGGTCATGCGTTGCACAAAACAGGAGATGGAACCCCAAAAATCTCACCCCGGGAATCTACCTGCTTAAACTAACTCATGCAAGTGGTACTGAAGCGGTTAAGGTGGTGATCAGGTAAGGCCTTTTCTCCCATACCGGAGATCAGCATCACAGCAAATTTCCTGAAACGAATTATTGAACCCATTAATTAAAAATTATTAAGCCCTTTCTCCTGATGTCGGGAAAGGGCTTAATAAATTCCGCTATTTCAATCCGAATAACCTTGATATTCAAGGATTTTCGGAATTAAAACCAAAAATCCCATCAGAACTCCGGGAGCGTCCGTCTATTCCTGCTTCCTACTTCTACTTCTAACTTCAGACCTCTGACTTCTGACTTCTGACTTCCGACCTCTGGCCTCCTGCCTCACCCCTTATACGCCGGTATTCCCGTAATCTCGTGTCCGGTAATCAGCAGATGAACATCGTGGGTGCCCTCGTAGGTAATCACCGACTCAAGGTTCATCATATGCCGCATCATCGGGAAGTCGTTGGTAATTCCCATGGCACCGTGCACCTGGCGCATTTCGCGGGCAATATTGAGGGCCATCTCCACATTGTTTCGCTTGGCCATACTGATTTGCGCCGGAGTTGCGCGCCCTTCGTTGCGGAGAACGCCCAGCCTCCAGGCCAGCAACTGCGCTTTGGTGATTTCGGTAAGCGCTTCGGCCAGTTTCTTCTGTTGAAGCTGAAATCCGCCGATCGGCCTGCCGAACTGCTGCCGCTCGAGTGAGTAGCGGAGAGCGGAATCGTAGCAATCCATGGCCGCGCCGATTACTCCCCATGCAATGCCGTAACGGGCCGAGCTGAGGCAGCTGAGAGGCCCCTTCAGACCCTGAACACCGGGCAGCAGGTTCTCTTTCGGTACCTTAACATTGTCGAATACCAGTTCGCCTGTAACCGAAGCACGCAGCGACCACTTGCCGTGGGTCTCCGGAGCGGTAAATCCTTCCATCCCCTTTTCCACAATCAGTCCCCTTACCACATTGTTTTCGTCCTTGGCCCAAACCACCGCCACATCCGCAATAGCGGAGTTGGTAATCCACATTTTGGCGCCGTTCAGCAGGTAATGGTCGCCCATATCCCTGAAGCGGGTAAGCATACCTCCCGGATCGGAGCCGTGGTTGGGTTCGGTAAGGCCAAAACAACCCACCAGCTCGCCGGTTGCCAGTTTGGGCAGGTATTTCCGCTTCTGCTCTTCAGTTCCGTAGTTGAAAATCGGGAACATCACCAGCGAGCTTTGCACCGATGCCATGGAACGGACGCCCGAATCGCCGCGCTCAAGCTCCTGCATAATGATGCCATAGGCGATATAATCCATGCCTGCTCCGCCGTACTCTTCCGGAATAAACGGCCCGAAAGCGCCGATTTCGCCAAGTTCCCTGATCAGATGACGGGGGAATACCGCTTTTTCGAAATTCTCTTCAATGGTTGGTAACACCGAACGGTTTACCCAATCCCTGACCGCCGACCTGATAATCTTGTGTTCTTCGGTAAAAAGATCGTCAACCAGATAGTGATCGGGTGCTGTAAATTGAATTGTTCTTGCCATAAAAACTTGTGGTTTTTAACAGAAATCTGTTTTTAATAATCTCCTTTTGTTTCTGAATTAACGGTTTCCCGCTTCCCATCCATGCAGCATGTTAAAACAGCAGAAGCGGCCATAAAGTTTTTCAGAACTGCCGATTCGTTCTTTGTTTCACCAGAATACGGGGTTCCATCATCTCCATAATGGCATATTTTACCCCTTCGCGTCCGAGTCCGGAGTCCTTTATTCCGCCGTAAGGCATATGATCCACACGGAAAGTCGGCACATCGTTGATGATTACGCCGCCCACTTCAAGGTTGGCAAAGGCGAAGTCCATCTCCTGAATATCGTTGGTGAAGACGCCCGCCTGAAGTCCGAACCGGCCGTTATTGATGCGCTGTACCGCTTCCGTAAACCCGTCGAACGGCTCCAGGGTTACCACCGGCCCGAACACCTCCCGGCTGCAGACCAGCATCTCATCGCGGGTGTTTGTCAGCACGGTGGGTGCATACCACGAACCCTGCCTGCGGCCGCCGCTCACAAGGCGCGCACCGCCGGCCAGCGCCTCGTTCACCCAGTTTTCCACCCTGATGGCGTTGGCCTCGTCGATCATGCTGCTGAAGGCGGTGTCGTCCAGCGCCGGGTCGCCCGAGCGGATCTGGTTGACCATAGCCGCAAAACGGTAGCTGAATTCGTAAAAAATATCTTTGTGGACAAAAATCCGCTGGGTATGGATGCACACCTGCCCCGAATAGGAGAATGCGCCGCTCAGGCACTTTTCCAGGGCAAGCTGCAGGTCGGCGCTCTTCCCGACGATTACGCCGGCATTGCCGCCCAGTTCGAGCAGTACCTTCTTCTTCCCTGCGGCGGCTTTCATCTTCCACCCCACTTCGGGCGAGCCGGTAAACGACAGCAGCGCAATCCGCGGGTCGGTAACCAGTGAATTGCCGGTGGTGCGATCCATGGGAAGGATGGAGATGGATCCGGCAGGCAGGTTGGTTTCGCTGATGATGGCAGCCAGCTTCAGGGTGGTGAGCGGAGTGGTGGACGATGGCTTCAGAATGATGGGACAGCCTGCTGCAATGGCCGGCGCGATCTTATGAACAGCCAGGTTAAGCGGGAAGTTAAACGGCGCAATGCCGGCAACAATCCCCACAGGAAAATACCGGACAATGCCCTCTTTCCCCTCGCCCGCGGGTGTCCAGTCGAGGCTGAGGTATTCGCCGGGCAGCCGCTTGGCCTCTTCGGCGGCTACCGTAAATGTCTGTATGGAGCGGTCCACCTCGCCCAGGGCATAGCGCAGCGGCTTCCCCGATTCGGCGGTAATCGTCCGGGCAAACTCATCGCGCAGCTCCAGCAATCGGTTGCGGATATACATCAGCACTTCGTACCGTTTCCACGACGACAATTCGCGCATGGAGCCCAGCGCCTCACGCGCCGCTTCGATAGCCTCCTCAAGTTCAGCCGTTCCGGCAAGAAAAGTAGTATCCACCAGACTGCCATCGTAGGGATTAAATACTTTATGTTCAGTGGCGGTTTTTACAAACCGGCCGGCAAGAAAAATATCCATTATAAAACAGTTTTGAATTCCGTAAAACCCGCCCTTTAAGGCCGGTAATGTTTGTATCGCCAGGCGAAGGCTGCGCTTTTAAGCGCCGGCTTTCAACCAAAGACGAGACTTTAAAATTAACAAAAACTTTGATTCGGAGAGGTTAAATTCCGCTTTTGCATCCATGAGCGGTACCGGAGGTTAACGAAATGTATGCTTTGTGCCTAATGTTTTTTCAAAATCCTGTATTTTTACGAAACAACCAATCAATTACATTTAATTTTTGGATACCTCCCATGTTTGTATTGTCGGGTCCAGGCTTTAAAGGTATTTGGAGCAATTATTTTTGATATAACTTAATGACGAAATTTCCCGTTTAAAGGATTTTAGTCACCAAGAAAAGTTTATTCTATAAATTTAAGTGGCATTTTCTTGAATATTGGAGTT
>LUZO01000569.1 GCA_001603685.1 Bacteroidales bacterium Bact_23 | reverse complement strand
CGTTATAACTTTGCCAGGATACAAATCGTTATGAATAAAAAAATTGATTTCAAGCCACTCTATTTCGCTGTTTTAATGGTTATCGCCGTAACTTTTATCCGTTGCGGCAAAGATGAAACCAATACCATGAACCACCTTCCGGTTGCGACATTTACGGTAACTCCGGAGAGAGGCGAAATCACCACGGAATTTATCTTCGATGCATCTTCGGTTTATGATGAGGAAGATGCTACCGGCGTACTGCAGGTTCGGTGGGACTGGGACAACGACGGGATTTTCGATACCGGATTCAGTACCGAAAAAACGGTTTCTCACCGGTATTCCTCTCCGGGCCTCTATTTCCCGGCGATGCAGGTGCGCGACACCAAAGGCCTGACCGATTCAATAAAAAGAATAGTAGTGGTGGTTAGCGACCTGTCGAACAAACCACCCAACATGCCTATTTATATAACGCCTCCCAACTGGCAAACCTGGATGGAACCAACCGTTATCTTCAAATGGACCTGCTCCGATCCCGACGGGGATGACCTCACCTTCGACATCTATACGGGATTGAGCATGCAGGCGATGAAACGCACGAAAACCGGAATCAACCAATCGACTATCGAAAACGGACTGGTTGTGTACTCCGATAGCATTTCAGGCTTCGAACTGAAGAAGACTTATTTCTGGCAGATCTTTGCACGAGACCCGGCCGGCAATTACACCCCAGGTCACGTATGGCGTTTTACAACCCGCCCCGAATAATGCAAAGGCGCATTCATTCAACCTTACTATTTTTACTGCTTCTGCTGCCATCGGGGATAATAGCCGGCAACGGCCCTGCCCTCAGGGGCTGCATAAAAGGCTGCGAAAACTCCCTGATCCATCTGCACCGTTTTTATGGCGACCGCGAGATCAGAGTTGATTCCGTATATGCCGGTGAAGATGGATGCTTTATATTTTATCCTGCCGGCACCTTACCTGCAGGACAGTATCGCGTGATATTCAGCAAAAATCGTTTTCTCGACCTGATATACGGCAGCGAAGAGATCAGTTTCACGACAACGCTGAACCACCTGATCGACAGCATCAGCTTTTCCGGTTCCGCAGAAAATGAGCTCTACTACCGCTATCTGAAATTCAGGATGAATAGCACCTACCGGATAAAGCACCTGAAAAGGATGCTTGCGGCCTTGCCGGCAAACAGCGAACATCAGAAAAACATCCGGCACGAAATTATGAGCTTTACGGAGCAGGAAGAGGAGTTCACCAGAAGTTTGCTCGCGGGGCGCGAAGATTCGTTTTTGGCAAGGATGGTCGGGATTGACCGCGAACCGCAACCCGACCCGATTGCCCCGAAAAGCTACCGAGACCGCTATATTTTCAGCCGATACCTTACCGGCACCGACTACAGCGACAGCCTGCTGCTCTACACCAATGCCCTGTCGGCCGAAATGATCTCATACCTCTCGCTGGTGCCCCACCTGTGGCCACACCCCGACAGCGTAATAAACGGATTCAGGCTGGCAGCATGCAATCTTCTGGCAGCCACCGGCCCGTCGGAGCGGATGTTCAACTTTATTAAGGAGTACCTCATCAACGGATTCAAACGGCTGGGATATCGGCAACTGGCCTCTGAAATGGACAGCATTGGGTTTCCGGCAGGTTCTTGCAGCGCCGGCCCGGAAATTGCAGCAGCAACCCTTAAACTACAGGCCGGCGATAAGTTTCCGCTCAGAAAAATGGAAAAAAGCTGCAGCAAACCGCTGAACCCCGGCAACGAAGCCGGCTACCTGATAGTTTTTCCGCGGCAGGGCTGCATCTGGGATTCCATCCTTTGGGCGAATATCCGGCTATCGCTCGGGTTCTCAGCATACTCCGGCTACAGGATCATCGTTATCCGGCCGGAAAGTGAAAGCGGTCAGGAACTTCATGACAACTTCATTGCCTGCACGCCCGATGAAAAAGAGCTCAGGAAAATAACCGGATTCAGCGGGTCGCCGGAATCGCCGCTTCTGATTGCCGTATCCTCAAAAGGAATTACAGAGCGGACGGCATCTACCTGGACAGAACTGACCCGGAAGAGGGATTGGATAACAAACCGGTAATATAAGGCGGCTGGCCGGATCATCAGGGCCATCATTCCCAGCCCGAAGCCAGCACATCAACGATGTGAGCTGTTTTCAGCGGGATATTCTGTTGTTTGACATATCCTTCAAGGTGCATCAGGCACGAGCTGTCGGTGGATAAAATATATTCGGCGCCGGTCTTCAGCGCAAGTTCCACCCTGTGTTTGGCGAGCGCCACAGATACCGCCTCATGCTTTACGGAGAAAATCCCGCCGAATCCGCAGCAGGTTTCGGGGTCTTCCATCTCAATCAGCTTCAGCCCCCTGACATTGCTCAGCAGTACCTTCGGCTCATCTTTCAGCCCGTATTCGCGAAGAGCCGAGCAACTGTAGTGCCAGGTTGCCCTGTGATTAAAGGTGGCGCCCACATCGGTTATATGCAGCACATTCACCAGAAAATCGGTAATTTCATAGATATTTTTCTTGAGCAGGCGATACTCATTGTGCAGGGCCGAATTGTAGAACATCTCGTCATAATGGTTTTTCACCATACTCACACACGAAGCCGAAGGGGCAACCACATACCTGCAATCCTGAAAATCGCGGATAAACTTTTCGCCAATTTCCTTGGCGTGATCCCAGAATCCACTGGTGAAGGCGATCTGTCCGCAACAGGTCTGATTCTTGTTGTAGCGCACCTGAACACCGGCCTTTTCCAGGATTTTCACCATATTGAACCCGGTTTCGGGGAACAACTGATCAATAAAGCAGGGAATAAATATATCTACGACCATTGTACTTTTCAAAATTTCAACAAACCTACTACCTATTTATTAATGAATCAACCTCCGGATAAAAAAAAACGCAGTCAGATTTCTTTTAAGGAAAAACCGGCCAGTTTCAAATGTTCCGTAAATGCAGGATATGACTTCGAAACCACCTCCGGCTGCTCAATCAACACTTTGCCCGTTTTTACGCTCAGCATGGCAAAGGCCATGGCAATGCGGTGATCGCCACGCGAGGAAACGATACCGGTTTTTGGCTCATCCTTTTCGGGAAATATCTCCAGCCGGTCGGAAGCCGCCGACTGTGCGCGGAACCCCAGCCGCGTCAATCCATCCACAAGGGCTTCAATGCGGTCGCTCTCCTTGATGCGGAGGGTTGAAAGTCCGGTAAATACTGCTTTAACTCCGTTTCCGGCGCAAGCCACCGCCATGGCAGGAACCATATCGGGAAAATCGGAGAAATCAATTTCCAGCTCCTTTACTCCGGAATTACCGCCTCTCAGCAAAAGCCCCCGATTATTCCATACGGACTCAACTCCCAGCCTTGCGAAAAGCTTGATGGCAGCGCTATCTCCCTGAGACGAAGCGGGATTCAGCCCTTCCAGGGTGATTTCGCAGCCGGGCGAGAGTGCAGCAAGCGCATACCAGAAAGCGGCTGCCGACCAGTCGGCTTCTGAATATGGCGAAACCGCATTGTATTGTCCGGGCCTGATTCTGACCAAACCGGGAAGCAGTGCGGTTTCAACTCCGTTCTGCTGCATCAGCGAGGCGGTGAGGCGGATATATGGTTTTGAAACCGCTTCGCCTTCGAGCTTAATCTCCAGCCCTTTTTCCAGACAGGGGGCAATCATCATCAGCGCCGACACAAACTGGCTGCTGACCGAAGCATCCACTGCCACCTGTCCCCCTTGCAGGTTTTTACCCCTGATTTTCAGCGGGGGGAATCCCGTTTCTCCGGCATACTCAATATCGGCGCCGAGGCTCAACAGTGCATCCACAAGCGGAGCACATGGGCGCTGCAGCATCCTGAGCGAGCCGGTCAGCAGACGATTGCCGGGCGTTACCGCCATCAGAGCCGCCAGAAAGCGGAAAACCGTACCGGCATCGCCGGCGTTATACTCATAATTCCGTGGTTGCCCGGTCATCCGTTTCAGAAGCGACTGCATGATTACGGTATCGTCGCTATCGGTTTTTACCGCATCAAAACTGCCATCCGCAAGAAATCTGATGATCATCAGGCGGTTGGCCTCACTTTTCGAAACCGGCAACTGAACGGTAAACGGCCGGAAAACTTCCGGCGGCTGAATCTGGAGCATACACCGAATTGAAATTACTGCGCCGACTCGCTGAAATTGGTATACCTGAACAGGCTTTCGCGAATCATTGCCGGCTCAATCTGCTGTCCTTCAACAGCCTGTCCGATATCGCGAAGCAGGGTCATCATGGCGTGGCCTTTGCGGTTTTTCTTGTCGTAGTTGGTAATCTCCACCAACTCATCAATGGCTTCTACCGGTATCTTATAGTGATTGAAGTTCAGAAGAAGATGCTTCACCAGCTCATCCCGTCCTGTGTGGCTCAGTCCTGCAACACGGTACGAAATATAGGCTTCGCAGATCATACCCATGGCAACCGCTTCGCCGTGCGTGATGGCTGACTTGTCGTTTCTGAGCGAGTAGGTTTCGAAGGCATGACCCAGGGTATGGCCGAAATTCAGCAGGCGCCGTTCACCCTCTTCGTAAGGATCGCGGTTTACAATGTCCGACTTTATCCTGATGGCTTCCAGAATATAGTCATCCCAGTTTGAGATTACAGCCATCGGCATACTTATCAGCTTTCTCCAGAAATCGGCATCGGCAATCAGGGCATGTTTCATCATTTCGGCATAGCCCGACAACAACTGGCGATGCGGCAGTGTGGCAAGAAACGAAGGCCAGATGTAAACCGCGGCAGGCGGTGCAAACAAACCAATCTGATTCTTCAGCGAATAGAGGTCCACCCCGGTTTTCCCCCCAATTGAGGCATCAATCATCGACATCAGCGAGGTGGGAATATTTACATACTGCATTCCGCGGTGATATACCGAAGCAGCAAAACCGCCGAGGTCGCTTATCATACCACCGCCAAGATTAATCAGCAGCGATTTGCGGTTCGCACCTGCAACAGCCATCTGATTCCATACCTGCTCGCAGGTAGTCAGCGTTTTATTCTCCTCGCCGGAAGGAACCACAATCTTGTATGCCTTTTCGATCTGGGGCACAATAGCCACCAGCTGGGGATAACAATGCTTATCCGTATTTTCGTCAACCAGGATAAAGAAAGTCTCCTTGCTTGCAAAAATGGTGTTGAGATTGTAGCGCAGCTCCTCAAGCGCCGATTGTCCGATATAAACCGGGCTCCCCGCTATATTCAGTATTTTGATCTTTTTTGCCATAATGCAAACATACGGCAACTTTGAAAAAAATCCAACAAAAATTCAGGGCTTACCAAAAAAGAAATAAACAAATTCAGCCCCACTTTTCAGTACAGATTAGCCGTACCATTCTCACTTCACCCCGACCGGTTTATCAGCTAAAAACCAATACCTGAGCCTCTGAATCACTTTTCAACTCCTGAAACAGGGGACTGATAAAAACCGATTCCTGACAATAATTTTATTTTTCGGCTAACATGATGTTTTATTTCAGCGAATAAGTAATTTTGAAGTCTGAAGTTTACCGAATCGTAC
>LUZO01000568.1 GCA_001603685.1 Bacteroidales bacterium Bact_23 | reverse complement strand
ACAGGTTATGGACCACCTCTACCGTAAGGGAACGGTAGGGGTAAAGGAAGCAAGGTTTGTACGTGGACCTGGCAAGACACTGGTTGAGAAGGAGTACTCCGTCAAGACCGACCTGAAACCTTATCTGGCCGTTGCCTTGGCATCGTACACGGGGATGCGAGCCGGAGAGATTAGGGCTCTTTCTACCGAGCAGATTCAGATTGTCGATGAAGAACATGGTATCGTGACAGTCGACCGAGCCTACAATGATTACGCCGGTATCAAGTCGACCAAGGGCAAGAAGACTCGTCGTGTTCCCCTCCCCCGCCATCTCTGTGAGGAGCTCTTCGCTGAGGCTGCTAGGAACCCCCACGAGGGCAGCACAATGATTTTCTGGACAGAGTCATCACCGAACAATCCGATCTCTTCCAACTACATCCTCAACCACTTCTACAAGGCTCTCAAAGCTATTGGCATTTCAAAAGAGGAGCGAGTCGAGCGTAACATCGACTTCCACTCGCTGCGTCACACGTTCAACTCATCCCTGCGAGGGCGCATCAACGAGAAGATGCTTCGCTCGGTCGTAGGCCATGAGAGCGTGGAAATGACCGACAGGTACTCACATGATACAGACGAGGAACTGATAGAGGTCGGCAATACTGTCCTGTCGATCTTCTCTAATGGAGAAACAAAGTCTAATTAAGGGGAGTTCATGAAAGAGATAGTCACTCAGGCCATACTGGATGGACTAGAACAACAAATAGTCGGAGCCTTCCAAGCCAGCATTGCTACACTAAATGATTTTGAGGGGAAGATTGAAACAACAAAAAAAATCAATTTGTTGGTGAAGCTAAAGCTCCTGCAAGATATGGCCCAGGCTCTTTCTGATGACAATCATGAAAAATACTTCTCCGATGCCCAGAACATCAACAGCAAGATGTCTGAACGATACAACGAAATTTTGGAGATGATGTATGACACACCACTTAATGATCATTATGGTTCATTCAATGAGCTATGGACGAATATCTTATATGGACACAGCTTCTTAAAATCTGATCATGAGCTTTTTCTTCCTTGCAAACTGACTGCATACTCAATCTGGCGGACGCTTTGCCAATTCTATGAGTATGAGGAACCCTATAATTCTAAGGAGTATATTCTTGAGACTCGTGACGAAACAAGCGTTTTTCCTGAAGTGACGTGCCATAACACACGACTGGATGCACTACTGACTGCATTCCAGTACAGAAATTTTCCGTTTACCCCCCTAAGCTGGAAAAACTCATACAAACCTGCTGATTTCCGAGTCGAACCTTACCATCCATTTTACGACTCCTCAGAATGGCCTGCTTTCCCTGTGCACTGGAGGAGGGAAGACACTTACCTACATACTTTATTTGAAGAATCAGAGGCTCTATTATCCGTTAAGCTTAGTAAAATCACAGAGATCATAACATCCAACTGGGTGCGAACTGAAATTGCTGAAGCCTTGGCCTACCTCTCCTGGAATACCCTTCGTTTAATGCCCCTTTCGGTTCAGGTCAACGCTCTCTCCAATAAGCAG
>LUZO01000567.1 GCA_001603685.1 Bacteroidales bacterium Bact_23 | reverse complement strand
GGGCCAATACAGATCCCACAAAAGCATCAGCCAACACCGGAAATATACTAACCTGCCATACAGTATGTTATATATTTCATAACGGCACTTAAAGCTATGCCATTAATTATCAGCCCTCAAACTAAATGGGACTGACAGGGCGGAGCTGTGGGGGGAGCAATAAACACCCATACATAATTTAGCCGGCTGCATCCCAGCGCAACAAAAATTTGCCGGGCAACAACCCCTGACTACCAAAAACTTTCAGATTGACTACAAACAAGGATAATACCAGCAATACACAACAGGCATTTTGGGTAGCGATGGCCAGTATGTTCACCTTTGGTTTCTCATTGGTGAGCTCCATGGTATTAAGCCGGTATTTTCCAAAAGAGGACTACGGAACATATAAGCAGGTACTCTATGTTTACAACACGCTTTTAGTAGCCTTTACATTAGGCTTACCCAGAACTTTCACCTATTTTTTACCCAGGGTACCGGAAAATCAGGCAAAAAGCCTGATTCAAAGAATCACTGGTATACTGTTTCTCTTAGGTGGTTTCTTTTCTTTACTGCTGTTTATATTTTCCGCTCAGATTGCCGGCGTTATGAAAAACCCGGATTTGGATCTGGCATTGAAAGTATTCTCTCCAGTTCCCTTGCTGATGCTCCCAACCATGGGGTTGGAAGGAATTTTGTCAACTTTCAGGATGACAAAATTCCTCACTGTATATACTATAGCCACCCGCACCATGATGTTGCTTTTTGTGGTGCTTCCCGTAATATTGCTTAATGGAGGTTACTTACATGCGGTAGTGGGATTTGTTTTTGCATCTTTTGTTGCATTTCTACTGGCTCTTTATTTTAAAAACCTACCTGTCAAATCCAGAGGCAATGAAAAATGCACAATTACTTTCAAAGAAATCTTCAAATTCTCAATTCCGGTACAACTGGCAACCGTTTGGGGAATTGTTATATCATCCACTGATCAGTTCTTTATCAGTCGCTATTTTGGAAATGTTGTATTTGCTGAATTTACAAACGGATCTACCGATATCCCTTTTGTTGGAATGATTGTGGGTGCAACTGCTACTGTACTCTCCCCTATATTCTCTAAAATGAGCCACCAAAAGTTAGATCCCAAAAAAGAAATATATCCAATCTGGGAAAGCGTATTTGAAAAATCAGTGAAATTAATTTATCCATTAATCATCTATATCTGGATTTTTGCTGATGTAATAATGATATTCCTTTATGGCAAACAATATGAACAATCGGCCATCTATTTTAGAATATTTAACTTTACCTACTTTTTTAAAATAATTGCCTATGCTCCATTGATTATTAATATAGGGAAAGTAAAATATTATGCAAATATCAATATGTATAGTGCAATACTTCTCGTCATTGCAGAATTTGCCAGTGTACATCTGATTGATTCGCCTTATGCGATCTCAGTTATATCAGTTGTATTCCAAATAGGCAGGGTCTATTTAATGTTAAAGGTTGTTGCTCAATTCTTCGATCTGAAAGTAATCCAATTATTCCCGATGAAGTTGATTATGCGGATAATAATCCCTTCGGCTGTTGTTCTGCTTATTATGCATTACATTATGGTAACTATTATAAAT
>LUZO01000566.1 GCA_001603685.1 Bacteroidales bacterium Bact_23 | reverse complement strand
ATTATGTTATTGATAATTAACAAATTAAAAAAGAGGCCTTTTGAGACAGCCTCGACAGCAAAGATTTTGAAACCCGATTGCGGGATGTTTTCTCTTATTCTGAAAATCCAAATCCATTTAGCGAAGCAGAAACCAAAGACCTGATTGAAGCCATTAACAAAGCAAAAATATTAGACCCTGCCTGCGGTTCGGGTGCTTTCCCTATGGGCATTTTGCACAAGATGGTGCATATACTCCAAAAACTTGACCCTGAAAACAAACATTGGAAAGAGCTGCAACGCAAAAAAGCCATTGAAGAAACCGAAGCAGCGTTTAAGATTGGCGACAAAGAAGCACGAGCCAAACGATTGGCCGAGATTAACGATGTATTTGAAAACAACTCCAGCGATTACGGTCGTAAACTCTATTTAATTGAAAACTGCATCTACGGCATAGACATTCAACCTATAGCCGTGCAAATTGCCAAGCTGCGTTTCTTTATCTCATTGGTCATTGACCAAAAGGTAAACAAGACCAAAGAGAATTTTGGCGTTCGCAGTTTGCCGAATTTGGAAACCAAATTTGTGGCAGCCAATACCTTAATTGGTTTGGATAAACCACAACAAACCCTTTTACGCAACCCCGATATTGAAGTAAAAGANNAGCCAATACCCGTAAAGAAAAAATTGCCCTGCAAAAGCAAGACAAAAAACTTCGTTTGGAAATTGCAAAAATGCTTGAAAACGATGGTTGGGAAACCAAAGTAGCTAAGCAGATTGTAGCCTTTGACCCTTACGACCAAAATATTTATGCAAACTGGTTTGATCCTGAATGGATGTTTGGTTTAACTAATGGATTTGACATTTGCATAGGGAATCCTCCCTATATAAGTTACTATTCTCGGCAAGCTGTAAAAATTGATGACAAAGAATTAGAATTAATGAAATCATCTTCTGACTTCATCAGTAATTCAAATAAAAAGGGGCGTTATCACTCGGTTCAATTTTTCCTTGATAGAACCTATAAAAACTTAAAAACAAGTGGAGTAGTATATTACAT
>LUZO01000565.1 GCA_001603685.1 Bacteroidales bacterium Bact_23 | reverse complement strand
ACAAAACCAACTTACTTCATTTATGGCAGGTACAATTACTTTTACCATGGTTAAACCCGATGCTTTCGCAAAAGGCCATACGGGGAAAATTCTCGATATGATTCTTCAGGGCGGCTTTCGTCTTAAAGCAGTCAAAGTTGTGAGTCTGAGCCGTGAACAGGCTGGCGAGTTTTACCTTGTTCACAAGGAGAGGCCGTTTTACAATGATCTGGTGGCATATATGTCGTCGGGTCCGGTTCTGGCGGCTATTCTTGAGAAGGAAAACGCTGTGGAGGATTACCGCAACTTCATCGGCGCCACCAATCCGGCTGATGCCCGCGAAGGGTCAATCAGGAAACTGTTCGGAACTTCCATTCAGAACAATGCCGTTCACGGTTCCGACAGCGACGAGAATGCTAAAACCGAAGCATCATTCTTTTTCTCAGAATTTGAAAGAATCTGATTCGCGAAAGCTTATTCCTCCGGCTCATATTGCAAGCCAGATTTCTGCAGAGCAACCTGACTTAATCTTCGGGAATAAACTCTGAGAAAGTCTTATCGGAATAAAACATGACAATTTTTACAAGCCTCCGGCCTTCTTCAGAATGCTGAACCGGAGGTTTTTCTTTTGACAGCTCCGCAACTGGCTCTTTCTTCACGGATGCAGGCTTTTCTTCAACTTCGCGATGTCGCTGAGGCCTTTCTTTATGAGATGATACCTCCGGATTTTTTTCCGGCTCTTCTTTATGGGTGTTTTCTAAGGCAGTATTTCTCTCTATAATGTGTTGATCTTCAATTTCAGAAGTCTGGTTTTCATCCACTTTTTCCCCGCCGAGAACCGGCTGTACAGTTTCTTCCGTATCCTCCTCCGGAAATAACTCCATAATAAAGGGTTTAGGTTTTGGCGGAGATTCCTGCACCCGCTTTTCAGGAACAGGGCTTGATGACGGATAGGGATTCATCATCGGACCTTCACCATAAAGAAACCATTGGGTACTGATATCCGGATAAAGCTTCAGAAGTTTCTGAACAAAATCAAGGCTTGGATTATTTCGGCCGTTAAGAATATGTGAAATACCCGAACGCTGTACACCCAGTTCATCTGCCAGTTGAGCAGGTGTAATATCCTTTGCCTTTATTATAAGTGCGAGCCTCTCATTCATGGAATAAACGATTTAAGATTACAAATTTAAATCATTAAAACGAATATTCAAAAAATCATTATGTTAAATTTGTAATAATTGGCATTTAAAATTTTAACTTATTTTATACTTTATATAGTTTCTTTTATGACGCTGTATTACAGTTTATTACAATAATTATTTAATATCTATTTTTTAATCACCATTTCAGTATGTTTCATTAATGTTTAACTTTAGAT
>LUZO01000564.1 GCA_001603685.1 Bacteroidales bacterium Bact_23 | reverse complement strand
ATGTGTATAAGAGACAGACAGTATATCAATTAATTATTATTGGATAAAATTTATTATGTTAGTATGAGAAATTCCTGAAAAAGCAAATGACAACAAAGCAATAATCCCGGCTGTACAATGGCTTGCTATATATCTGTGAGAAACATAATGCATTCCTGAATCAAAATGCGTCGTTCACTTTGCCATTACCTCTTATCATCTCAAGCAATTCGTTGAGAATCATTGCAGTTGCACCCCATATCAGGTGATTTTCGTATTTATAACCCGGAACCTGAAGTTTAATTCCTGCCCGGTAATCAATCTCATACATACCCTGTACACCCGATTTGAAAAAATAGGCAACCGGGACTGAGAAAACAGAGGCCACTTCGGCAGGAGAGGGGCTAAACCCGGAAATAAAGCCGGTTTTGGCAAGCAGTGGCTGGATGATAAAATTACTGGGAGGAACGAACAATTCGCTCATATTTCCAATTAATGTAACAGAGGTGGGGTCAATTCCTATTTCCTCTTCAGCTTCGCGCAACGCTGTGCAGGTCAGGCTCTTATCGTCGGGTTCGAACCTGCCTCCCGGAAAGGCAATCTGGCCGCTGTGCACACTTTTATCTTCAGTTCTTTTGATAAGCGTAATTAATGCTTCTCCCTCTGTATCAGGCGAAAGCAACAGCAATACCCCACTCAATCGCGCATTCAGCCTGTCCGGATTCATTCGGATCAGCTCCCTGCGGTGTGGCGGCGCCAAAGCCTCATGGGCATCGGCTCCTGGCAAGGGCCTGCGGATGCGTCTTTCCAGTTCCGAAGTGAGCCAGTTAAATTCTGTCAGAGGCATTAGATGCGCAATAGTTAATTATCGATTTCTTATCTCCGGCAAAATTACAATATTTTGACGATTGGTTAAACTTTCCTAAATTTCACTGATTTGTGTGCCACAGCAGTTTTTTTATTAATTTTATAACCCAAATCAAGCCTATTAATATTTTAACTATGGTTAAGGAAAAACTAAGTGTCACCGGTAAAGAAAAAACTCAACTTACTGACACTTATGAACTTGTACTTTATAATGACGATTTCAACACTTTTGAATTTGTCATCAATTCCCTTATTGAAGTTTGTAATCTCGAGGCCATTCAGGCCGAACAAATTACCCTCATTGTCCATTACAAAGGGAAGTGCGGTGTGATTTCAGGTACATTCAGTGAACTGAAGCCCATGTACGAAGAGATGATTAACAGAGGATTAACCGTTTCAATTGAATAAACGATGAATAGCTTAAGGAGAATTTCATTCTTTTTAATCACCCTGACTCTGATATCCTGTTCAAAGGTGCCCATTACAGGCAGACGGCAGCTCAATGTCGTTCCGGGCAATATGCTGACTCAAATGAGCCTGAGCAGCTATCAGCAGTTTCTGACTGAGCATCCTCCCGTTCCGGCAGGAAATCAGCAGGCGCAGATGGTTTCCAATGTTGGGCAGCGAATCTCGGCTGCTGTTGAAACCTGGCTGAGAGACAACCAGATGGGGGATAAGATAAAAAACTACTCCTGGGAATTCAACCTTGTTGACAGCCCGGAGGTCAATGCCTGGTGTATGCCCGGCGGAAAAGTGGTTTTTTATACCGGAATCATGCCCATAGCAAAGGACGAATCGGGCATAGCGGTTATTATGGGTCATGAAATTGCACACGCTGTAGCCAATCATGGCGGCGAACGGATGAGTCAGCAGCTGGCTGTTATTCTTGGCGGTGTTACACTTGATGTGGCACTGAATAAAGAGCCTGAGCTTACCAGAGATATTTTCAATTCGGTATATGGAGTAGGATCCCAGCTGGGGATGCTGGCATATTCAAGAACCCATGAATATGAAGCCGATAAACTCGGAATGGTATTTATGGCCATGGCAGGTTACGATCCTGCACGAACAATCTCGTTCTGGCAGGAAATGGCTGCAATTCCCGGGCAGGCACCCCCTGAATTCCTAAGTACACACCCCTCGAACCAGAAACGAATCAAGGCACTACAGGATTTTCTGCCTCAGGCAAATAATTATTACAAAGCACCCTGATAAATCCATGCCGATGCCTACTTTTGCAATTACTTTCAACTAAACTGATTACAGATGTCGCTAACTCTGATTATTATTCTGATTATCGCCGGACTCATACTGCTGCTTCTTGAAGTATTTGTAGTGCCCGGTATCACGGTTTTTGGCATTGGTGGATTCGCTCTGATTATTTTCTCTGTCTGGAAAACATACCACTCATTCGGAACCATGGCAGGCAATATTGTACTGATTAGTACTATTGCCTTCTCTGTTCTTCTGCTCTATGTTGCGCTCAAATCAAAAACCTGGAACAGAATAATGCTGAAGACTGAAATCAGCGGAAAGGTTAATGAGATTGACAGCGCCAGGATTCAGGCAGGCGATACCGGTAAAACCATCTCACGACTGGCTCCGGGCGGAAAGGCACTGATTAATGATGAATACTACGAGGTGTTTACAACCGGCGATTTCATTGATCAGGAAACGGAAATTGAGGTAACGCATCTTGCTGATAATAAAATATTTGTAAAACGTAAATAAACAAACATGGAATCTTCATTTGTAGTAATTGTAGCCATCGGACTGGCATCGCTCTTCGGGCTATGGATAATGCTCTATTTTGTACCGGTAGGCTTGTGGTTTTCAGCATTGCTTTCGGGGGTACGCATTTCGCTGCTTCAGCTTGTTTTCATGCGCTGGCGAAAAGTTCCGCCTTCAGTTATTGTAACAGCCATGATCAATGCCACCAAAGCCGGCCTCACCATTACCCGCGATGAGCTGGAAGCCCATTATCTGGCAGGAGGCAGGGTAAAGCTGGTAGTCAATGCGCTGATTTCGGCGGATAAGGCAAATATCCCGCTGAATTTCAAGGCAGCCACCGCCATCGACCTGGCAGGCCGTGATGTTTTCGAAGCCGTTCAGATGTCGGTAAATCCCAAAGTAATCAATACCCCTCCGGTTGCTGCAGTTGCTAAAGATGGTATCCAGCTGATTGCCAAAGCCAGAGTAACCGTCAGGGCCAACATCAGGCAACTCGTTGGTGGCGCCGGAGAAGAAACAATCCTCGCCCGGGTTGGTGAAGGAGTCGTTTCATCAATCGGTTCAGCCGATTCGCATAAATCGGTACTCGAAAACCCCGACTCCATTTCAAAAGTTGTTCTGTCGAAAGGACTCGACTCAGGTACTGCATTTGAAATACTCTCAATTGATATTGCCGATATAGATGTGGGAAAGAATATCGGAGCCCAGCTTCAGATGGATCAGGCCAATGCCGATAAGAATATCGCACAGGCCAAGGCCGAAGAGCGCCGTGCAATGGCAGTTGCCAGCGAACAGGAGATGAAAGCCAAAGCTCAGGAAGCCCGCGCCAAAGTTATTGAAGCAGAAGCTGAAGTACCAAAAGCGCTGGCCGATGCATTCAGATCCGGAAATTTGGGAATTATGGACTATTATAAGTTCCAGAATATTCAGGCCGATACCCGAATGCGCGACTCTATAGCCGAACCTCAGCAAAAACAAAAACCGGGAGCAAAAGATTCCGATACACCACTGAAATAATAGTGATGAACCGAAAGTAAAAATGCCCTGGGAATCTCAGGGCATTTTTACTTTAGCTCTCATTCTGAAATTGATTTTCGGTACAGGGGAGCTGAACAAATGCAATTTATGCTCCGAAACAAAAAGCAATCAAATTTGCTCTTT
>LUZO01000563.1 GCA_001603685.1 Bacteroidales bacterium Bact_23 | reverse complement strand
GTTCAGTGCCATTTATTTCCAATCCGCGTATGGCTCCGGTGCTGCCTCCGCAGGTGGTGGGGGAGAGAATGAGGTTGGTTTCGTTAAGTGAGGGCAGAGGGAACCAACTAACCTGCACTGAGTCACGACCAACACAACCTGCTGCATTCAAGGCTTCAACCCAATAGTAGCCAGTATCTGCTGCTGTGATTGTCGGTGAAATGGATCCAGTGTTCCATAGGTAGCTTTCGAAACCGGGATTGGCGAGTAGTGTAACCAAAGTTCCTTCACACACAATTGTATCATTTCCAGGATAGGGATGTGGCAGATCGCTGACTTTCACCTCGCGGTTGGCTGTTTCTGTACGGCCATCTGGGAATCTGACAAACACTGTAACCATATAATTGCCACCTTCACTGTAGATGTGTTGCGGATTTAAATCGTTGGAGTAATTGTTTGCTCCACTTGCCGGGTCTCCAAAATCCCAGTGTATGCTGTCGGGTGTAGGGTGAAAGTTGGGCGTAAAATCAAAAACCTCGCCGGCACATTTGCCGGTGTACTCAAGACGGAGGAAATAAGTTTGAATGAATTGGGGGAGGCTAAATCTACTCATACGACCTCCAAGATATACACCCATGGAGTCATAATCGCAGGCAATGCCCTGTAACCCTGGATTATTGATTACCCCTAAATATTCCTTTTTGTACCTGGCCAGATATAATTTGCCGTCCGGACCGGCTTGAATATCTGTTGAATTACCACCTAAACCCAAATCTACACGTGAGTTAACAAATAAACCCTGATCATATAGCTTTGACAGATCATACTGCAATACTCTGTTATAGGGATTTGATTCGACAGATAAATTAGTGAGATACAGATATTTGGAATCCGCAGAAAATTCAATACCATGAACCTCAAAATTAGCTAATGGGATAGTAAATACAAATTGAAGGTTTACTTTGCCGCTTTCAGGGTCAAAAAAACCAATTTCATTACCTATATAGTTGTTAATGGAAGAGAAGAATACTTTGCCATCTGGAGATATTTTCATAGGGCCACGTGAACCTGCTGAATTTGAAGGTAACTGGTTTAGACATTCCGATACTACGGGTGTGGAATTAATCCCGTTTTCAGTAATTAAGTAAGCATGGAATTTGTTCAGAGGTTCACTCAGGTTCCTTACGATAACCCAGAAATCACGGCTATTACTGTGTCGGACAGCAGTAATCTTAAAAATAGCCTGGCTTGATGCCATCAAAGGAATATTTTTGTATAACTGATCAATATCACCTCTTCCTTCATCCAATTCCAAATCAACAATAGAGTAATATAATCCATCAGGAATGTATGGGGGCTGTTGGGCCTCAGAGCCAACCGTAAAAATGTAGTATTTGTTTTTATCTCCCGGAAAAGGCACCGCGATGCTGTTTTGTCCCCCATTTCCCCCCATAAGTCCAAATCCATTGGGCATTTGTTGATGAAACCTGTTATACACCCTTTCCCCATTTCCATAAAAGAGCAGGTTACCCAGGCTATCACTTATGGTTGTACAACCGAAACGGGATAACATTGCACTGTTTAATACGGGCAAAGGCACCCCGCTCTCAAAATTTATGGCAGCATTTGCCCCAAAATACCAGTTG
>LUZO01000562.1 GCA_001603685.1 Bacteroidales bacterium Bact_23 | reverse complement strand
GGTTCAGTGCCATTTATTTCCAATCCGCGTATGGCTCCGGTGCTGCCTCCGCAGGTGGTTGGAGAGAGAATGAGGTTGGTTTCGTTAATAACAGGAGGAGGGAATAATCCTACATGCACTGTGTCAGAAGCAAAGCAGCCCTGGGTATTCATTACTCTTACCCAATAGGTTCCGGTATCGCTAACCATATAAGTTCTTTGCCCGGGTGTTAATGCACCATTCCAGTTGTAGCGTGCAAAATCGCCGCCTGCATCCAGGGTAAGCGATTCGCCCCGGCACATCAGCAGGTTTGAGCCTAAATCGGGCTTAGGCAGCGGAATAACCTCCACTTCGCGGGTAGCAATTTCGGTATGACCATCGGGAAACCGTACGAACACGGTAGTGGTGTAGGTTCCGCCTTCGGCATAAATATGCTGCGGATTCGATTCATTCGAGAAATTAGCAGCTCCGCTGCCGGGATCGCCAAAATCCCAGTGTATGCTGTCGGGTGTAGGGTGAAAGTTGGGCGTAAAATCAAAAACCTCGCCGGCACATTTGCCGGTGTACTGAAACCTTAAAAAGTAAGATTGAATAAACTGAGGTAGGCCTTGAAAACTGATGCTGTATCCTGCAAGGTAAACACCTAAAGAATCATAGTTGCATACATCGCCCTCCTGATCTGGATTATTTATTACCCCTAGATATTTCTTTTCGTTCCTGGCTGCGTAAATTCTTCCATCCGGACCGACTTGTAATGAACTGACATTACCCGCCCTCTCTTCTATTATTTTCCTTGATTGCATAAATGCTTCTTTATCAGGAAGCTGTGTCAGGTCATACTGTAATATTCTGTTATTATCATTTATGTAATAAGTATGCGCAACGTATAGATACCGCGAGTTTGGTGAAAACTCTACACCATACACCTGGGGGTTTAGAAGATTTTCATAAAATGTAAACCATATGTCGATTTCACCAGTATTTGTATTGAAGGAACCAATTTCATCTCCAGGTAAAAGAAACATGGATGAAAAAAACAACCTCCCATTAGGTGATACTTTCATCTGGCCTATGTTAGGTACATCTGTTGTAGTTATATGTGTTAAACAAGAAGATCTTATAGGAATATCATTAATACCGCTTGAAGTCACTAAGTAGGAGTGATACTCATTCTCGGGATCGCTGAAATTTCGTACAATAATCCAGATATCCGTATTATTCGAATGTCTGACAGCTGTTATTCTATATACTGACTTATCGGAGTGGGGTAATGGTATGTTTTTAGATTCCGGTTCAATATCTCCTGCGCCACCATCTAAGTTCATATTTACAATTGAATAATGAAGTCCGATGAAATGATATGTAGGGAAATGCTTTTGATATCCCACAGTGAAAATATAATATTTTTCATAGTTATTTGGGAAAGGTACTATTATACAATTTTGCAAACCATATCCAAGTAAGTCCGAGCCATTTGGCATTTTCTGATGAAATCTGTTATATACAATACTTCCATTCGTATAAAAAAGCAGGTTACCTGCCGTATCGCTTATAGAGGCACAACCCTGGTATGCACGCATGCTACTGTTGGTCAGAGAAATAGGAGCGCCTGATGAAAATTCTACGGCTGCATTTGCACCAAAGTACCAGTTATATGATTCTTTTTGGGAATACACGCTGGAAAAGAAAAGAAAGGATATGATTAATATAAATATAATCTTTTTCATGTTTTGTGCGAAATAAATTGCAGGAGTTATTGAAAACTCGTGCGATTATGAAATCATTTAAGGATGTGTCATATTGACTGTAAGAGTAACTCCATCATATAGATCGGCGCATGTTTTTGCTGAGGATCTTCCATCTCCAGAGCAGTCAACAGTTAAATTATCACCCTGATATCGCTCTACCCTGACTAAAATCCGGTAGTTCTGAAGAATATCATCTTTATCGCAACTCCAGTTAGAGATTACAATGACCTGAGATGCATTTATCAAATCTATATGGGATATCTCACCATACTCAAGAACATTTTGCGTTGGGATATGTATCAATGCCCATGATATCTTATAATAAGAGTTCATGCTGTGAACGTCGCAATTTGAGTTCCAGTTTACAGTGAAAAAAGGGTTCTGCGCTTGAGCTGCCATGCCAACCGTTAAAAAAAACGATAGGCACTGTCTCTTATACACATCTGACGCTGCCGAC
>LUZO01000561.1 GCA_001603685.1 Bacteroidales bacterium Bact_23 | reverse complement strand
CCTGCGGCAGTATACCCTGCGATGTTCCAAGGTATATATGGAATGCATGTGTACTGGTAGCAACTTCCATGCCAATGCAAAGGTTGGGTTTCAGAGGGTCGAGCGTTTCGTTTATCTCTTTTCTTATTTCGGAAATACCCTGAATCTGAAGCGGGAAATCGCCTGAAATAATCAAGGAACTTTGTGCCGAAAACTTAAAACGGCCGGCAAATGATAATGCAATTCTGTCGTGGTCAACCAGTGAGTCGGTAGAGTTATAATGGGTAAATGAGGGTGCAAACTGCAGCGAAATTTTATCGTTGAATCTGCGCGATACCATTACCTGTGTGAAATACGAGAAGCGATTGGTAAATTTGTAGTTAACCCCGAATTTGGAGTCGGCGCTTCCGTCAATCCCAATAACTTCATAAACTGATACCGTTACCGGTATTTTATTCGAACGGGTTTGTTGCAGCACATTGTACTTAATCTGAATGTCCTGCATTTTATTGAATTTGGTGGTTCCAATGCCTACCAGCAGGTTGTCGAGAATGCTGTAATTCAATCCAAGTCTGATGTTTGAAGGAGCCCAGATGCCGTACAGGTCGGTGATGCCGTTGTCCATGGTTCCGAAACGATGCTGGATAATCATCTCCAGTGTTTTCGAGGGCGGCAGGTTGGTGGTGGCATTATCGAACAGTAGTCCGCTTTCAAATGCCGGACGGGCAGGGCGTTCCTTTGGTTTTACAGTCTCCTCCTCATCCTGTGCAAAGGCAATTGATTGCGACAGCAGCAGTGAAGCGGATATCAGGGTTAAAATCCTTAATGCTTTTTTCATAGTGCTTTTTTGAAGGCTTAAAATTCACTTAAATGACTTAGTTGTTTTTGGCTCCCTGCTGTATCCAGGCGAGAATCAGCTTTGCCTGAGCGGCATCCGAAAAGGTCTTCATGGTGCCGGTGGTAATGGATTTGTATAATCTGCTGTTTGAAGGATTATCCACGTCCACCATATTCAGTGCATGAAGACTGTTGTATGCGCCGGCGGCAGTTAAATCAGGGGGGACAGCACCCGCTGCATGACATCCCGAAAAGTTGCAGCTTGCATTAAATATAGGTACTATGTCGTTCGCGAAACTAACTTCAACGGTAACAGGCGTTTTGTCGGGTTCCACAAATTCATATTCGCAACTGCTCAGCAGAAGAGTGAATGCCGGGATCAGCATCAGAACGGTGAGTTTAATCAGTGACCTTCTTTCCATCTTTTTGGGATTAAAATTGATAA
>LUZO01000560.1 GCA_001603685.1 Bacteroidales bacterium Bact_23 | reverse complement strand
TAAGTATGGATCCGCCTGATGCGGAAGCCTTACTATAAGCGAAACAGGGTAAAAGAAGCTTTCGCTTTATAAGAAAATTGCCCCACATCTTAACGAACCGCTGTATACGAGACCCGTACGTACAGTGGTGTGAGAGGCGCACCGGTGGGCTGTATCGCTCACCGGCCGTCTGCTCGATTAGCGGTTCGGGCAATTTATATTGTTCATTTACACTATATTTCAAAAGTCCATTACGGTATCTAATCCTCGCTTTAAGCCCTTGAATGTACGTACTTTCTCTATTGCAAGTAAAGCTCCTTTAACATAGGGTTCAGCACTTGCGCCGGAATCGTGGCGAATAGTTAACTTCTCATCTTTAAGTCCAAAGATGCTTTCAATAGAAATAACATGGCCAGGTAGTCTTACAGAGTGTACATGTACGCCCTCTAAGTTAGCACCGCGACTTTCCTTTTCCCCAATTAATTCGTCATCAGAAACGTGAACTGTAGGTTTTTTAATTTGAGAAAGCCTGTGGGCCAATTCTCTTGCTGTTCCGCTTGGACTATCAATTTTATCCTCGTGGGCATAATCAATGATTTCATAATTTGGAATATACTTAGCCGCCATTTCAGAGAATTTCTGAAGTAACACTACCGTGATGGCAAAATTCCCCACGGCAAGCACAGAAGTATTGTTTTCAAGGGCTAATTTTTCAATTTCCGCATAATCTTCATTTGTCAATCCTGATGTGCCAACGACTACGGCTTTCCCTTTTTTAATCGTTGATATGATATTCTTTTTCCCAATTTCAGGACGTGTATAATCCACTAAAACATCAAAGTCCGTTTTGGCTAATGCGGTTTCAATATTTTCAAAGATAGGAATGTCAATATTGCCAAGATTCAGCACATCGGCTAAATTCTCGCCTTTATGCTTTCTTGAAATTCCACCCACTAATTCCATTTCTTTATTTTGAACCACTCCTTTGCTTAATTCAGAACCTGCCCATCCTGTTGCTCCTGCTATAAATACTTTTATCATTTCGTTATTACTTTTAATGTCCTGGTTTACGATTTTTTTCTGTTGTTTAGGTTTATGTGAATTGTTCCCTGCCTGACCGCTAACTTGTTTATACATCCTATTTTATCAGTCTTTAGTCTACTATTCTGTTGCATTGGTCTGACTCTATCAGACTTTTTTCTGCTAAAATAATAATAAAACTATTACAAATCATCAACCGGGCTTTTAACATTCTCAATCTGTTTTTTTTTGATACATGTGTGTAAATCTCAGTGGTATACCTGCTGCTGTAT
>LUZO01000559.1 GCA_001603685.1 Bacteroidales bacterium Bact_23 | reverse complement strand
ACATTATGTTATTGATAATTAACAAATTAAAAAAGAGGCCTTTTGAGACAGCCTCCGGGGGGTGAGGTAAACAACCGCGTAACCACTCATTCAACATAACAATCGTTTCAAATTAAATTCGTCTGATTACCAATGCTGTCATGTCAAATGTCCCGGCCACCGGCCGGGACCGCAAATCCTCAAATCCGCCAGAGGCGGACCCGGCTTTGCCGGGATTGCGAATCTTTGAACCGACCGAAGGGAGTTCAGCGAAGCTAATCTTCAAATGCGCCGCCAGGCGCTTCAAATCTTCAAATCCACATCCGCCGCGGAGGACCGAAGTTTTACAAATCCATAAGGGACGACATTATGGTGGTATTGCCGGTTTTTGCGCCTGGCTTTCGCTTTGAGATTAAATGAGAAAACCGGTATCCTGATGGAATACCGGTTGAGGATTGCCAGACTGGTTACTGGTCTTTCGGGGAAAGTTGTGATACAGGCAGCGGTTCAGCCACCTGCACCGGGGGACTATTCTTCTTCTTCAGCGTAAGCTTCCTGTTTTTCGGCTTTTCGCTCTTTGCGGGCTTCCTTTTTCTCAGGGTTGCCCTTTACGGCGCCCGAAGCACCCTTTTCGGTTGCATCCAGGCTTTTATCCACGCCTTTGTCAATCTGCCGGTTCACCCGCATCTCGGTTTTCCGGATTGCGCGGTTTTTATTCTTTTCCAGTAGCCTGTTGAGATCCTGTGCCTGCAAACCTGCAGTAATCAGCAAGGAAAGGCTAATAGTTAATAGGAGTTTTTTCATGACTTCTGATTTTTAAGTTCTTGTTTGCAATTGGTTCCTGAATACCCTGGTTATGGCAGAACCGGCTTTGGAGCCAGGTACAGTGAGCTGTATTCCGTTATTTTATAATGATCGCCAATCTTTCGTACCGTCACCGGCCTGGGGCTGTCGGCACCCTCGGTTTTAACATATACCTTGATGCGCAGTGAGCCGTCGGTTGATGAGATGTAGCTGTACATATTTACCATAAAATCGGCAGTGTAAGGCGGGCCGTTGGGTTTGTAGCCGTTTGACGGACCGGCGCCTTCGTAATAAATATAAGGCAAATAGGCGTAGTCGGTTAGTTTGCGTTTTAGCTCCGAGATGTTACCCATTACATATCCGTCGTAGTTTCCAGCCCCGGTTGAAGGAACTATCAAAGGCGTTGTGCAGGCTGCCGTCAGGCACTTCATTCCCTCAATCGGATATTGCTGATAAATACGCATGGCTACAAGCATCATGATGGCAGCTCCCTGCGGAGTATGTGCCACCTGATTGCGCAGCTCCAGGAATTTGGTAATCGTATGTGGGATACGGTTAATCACAATGGATGATTCCGATTTCTGCGCGTCAAAATCAACTTCGCTTATTTCACCGAAAATCGTACCCGCGACCGGTTCATCATCCGGTGGCAGATTCTCGATGGGTGGCTTTTCATTGTTATTGTCTTCATCAAGGACTTTATCTTTTTTACATGATGCCAGAACGGTCGCAATCATCATCAATCCAATGAGCAGATATCGTGTTGTTTTCATGATTGTATCGGTTTAAAATGATTATTTAAGGTTTTCGCATTTGATAAGTTTTCGTTCGGTTGCACCATCGTATTTCATGGGCTGGAACTTACCGCCTACATAGTCTTCCTTAAAGGTGACATTGTAGTAGCCGCATTTTCCGTCCTTTCCTTTTGCCGCTATGGCAGCTCTGATGTAGCGTTCGGTGATGACGCCCGAAAACTCATGACGGCGGATATTCCAGTCACTGTCGTAAATGGCGATTTTCAGAATTTCGACCACATCAAAACGGCCGTCTTTGAAGTGGTTTGAATTTTTGAATACGGCAATCATGCGTTTTTCAAGCTCCGGATCCGATTTCCTGGCTTTGGGAAACTGTTCACCGGCTGCACCGCCTTCATCGGCCAGCAGACTAAGCTGTTTCGACAGATCAGTATAGAAACCGAAGTCATCACCGGCTATTCTGAAACTTCCCGTAGCTACCGGTTGGTAATGTAAATGAACCTCCATTCTGATTTTGTATTTTCCCGGTTCGAGTCCGCCGATATCTTTGGAAAGCGCGGCAGGGCCTGTCCAATCTGGTCCAATCTTCCTGAACTTCATCTCAGGGTTTGAATATACGGTACCGAAAGCCGGATCGGGAGCAATTTCCACCAGCAGATAGTCGTTGGAACGCTGCGAAGCCGGAATCATAATGTTGGTAAAGGTGAGTTGCAGTTCCCTGTCTTCTTTATAGTATGCGCCCGGGGGGGGAGGAGTCGCCGTATAAAGGAAGATATCCATATTTACCGCCTTGCCCGGCTTTTCATCGGGGAAATATTTGTCGATAATCTTCGGCAGATTTACGATTGCATAGAGATATTCACCGGCTTTAAACTCCTTTGAAAATTTACCCGGATTTTCAGGATCGATGGGGGAAGTTGAAAACCTGATGTTTTCGTTATTGGTATCTTCGGTTGTTTCAGCCGCTTCCGGTTTCGTTACCGGAGCCTCTTCCGATACCTTTTCCCGGAACTGCTCAGTTGATGGAGTTTCAGTTTTAACATCAGAAACCTTCTTTGTCGCAGGAATCTTGCCTTTGAGCTTTTTCAGGTCTCCGATCTGCGCCGTTGCCGGTGCCACTATTGCAATGGCAACAATAAACGCGAGAATATATTTTAATTTTTTCATGGCATTGGGTTTTTAGGGCATACAACAATTCGTATTAGTTACTGTGCGCCGTATCCCTCAACATTTCCGAAAAGCAGTGTAGCCTCGCGCCACGGATATTTGTTACCAAACATGGTTACCGACGATTTCATGGTTCCCTGCATATTCATGCCCATGGCCGAACGCCACTGGTTGGCGGGTGAATTTCGGTCGAAGTCGGTTTGTTCGCTGTAGCGGGCACTCAGATAGCCTTCGAGGTAAGCTTTGTTCACCTTAAGCTCTGCGGGAATCATGTTTTTATTGCCGGAGGCGCTGGCAAATTCGAGGTCGCCAAAATCTGGCGCATCAATCCTTAAACGGGTATTGCTGGCCGGGCTGTAATGCAGATCCTTATCCTTGTTTACAAAGAAGATGTTGTGGTCGAGCTTTATCCATTCGTCCTTGTTGAAGCGGGTATGGTCAACGCCGGCCAGGATGGAAGCGCCGATGATGTTGTGGTGGATGTTGTAGGCGCATTTGGTCATGATTCTTACGCCGTAGCCCATATCCAGGAAATCGGGCAGACGGCTCCATGAGAAAAGGATGGTGTTGTATGCAATTTCCACTTCGCCGCAATTCACCATAGTGTTGGGCCCACCGGTTCCGGCGCAGGTTCCGTAGATTTCGACTGCCGCCATTTTGTTGGCCAGGAAAATGTTGTTTTTCACGGTGAACTTTCCGCTTCGGTGTCCGGCCTGCAGGGCAAAGCTGGGCCCGTTGAGGAAGATGCAGTTCTGAACGGTGACATCACCGCCGGTGGTTGCACTTACAAACTGAACCAGGGGTTCGCCTACGGTCGGATTTTTGCCGTCTTTTGGCCTTTCGGTAGGAGGCAGCAGGCGTCCGCCTTCAACGCCGTCAACAATACCTTCCTCGTGATGATAGGCATTTCGCTCGCCGGAGTCGAAGATGATGTTGTCCAGAACGGTGCCGGCAACATCTTTGGTGAATTTCAGGATGGTTTTGCGGGTGGAACGGGCGCTCTCATTGTCGGGCTGAAGTACTGTCGGATGTTTGGCAATGTCCTGTACGGTAAAATCTTCGTCGAAACTGCCGTAGAGCTTTACCGGCTTATCACTTTCGATAAAGCCTATCCTCATAGTTCCCATATAGATGCCACCTGCAATCCTGATTTCAGTGCCCGGTTTTGCAACGCTGATTGCCTTATCGATGTTTTTGAGCGGGGCTGATTTGCTTCCGTCGTTTTTGTTGTCTCCAGAGGATATGGAAACAAAAAGCACATTTTTAGATACAGGTTGTGGTGTGGGAGCGGCTTCTGACTTTTCGGGTTTCTGCTCCTGTGGTTTTGTTGTGGCGGACTTGTTTGTTTGCGTATTGGTAACCGTCTTGGTGGCCGGTACCTTCTTTTTGATGTCCTTCAGGCTGCCAACCTGTGCCGCTGCCGGCACTGTAAGTGCTACGGCAACTGCCAGTGCGAGGATAATTCTTAGTTTTTTCATAGCTGCTACTTTTAAAATTTGGTTATTGTTATTTTATAATTCTCAATGTCTGATTCTAAAGCCTG
>LUZO01000558.1 GCA_001603685.1 Bacteroidales bacterium Bact_23 | reverse complement strand
CATCTTTGTAGAAGAAATACATTGATGACCCATGAATCAGGAAAAGGATAAAGACCCTCAGCTTCAGGCTCTTATCAGCCTTCTTGATGAGCCGGATTTCAGCACCTTTAACCAGGTGCGAAACCGGATCTTTACCTATGGCGCCAGTGCAGTACCCATGCTTGAAGATGCCTGGGAAAACACCTTCGACAGTCTGATTCAGAACCGAATCGAGGATATCATCCACAGCATTCAGTACAACCAGCTTTACCTCGACCTGACCAATTGGGCACATTTCAGGAACGATAATCTGCTTGAGGGCTACCTGCTGTTTACCCGCCACCTGTATCAGAATATTGATGCCGAAGAACTTAAAAACCAGATCATTGCCATCCGACGCGACATCTGGCTGGAACTGAACAACAACCTGACGGCACTGGAAAAAGTCAGGGTTCTGAACCACATCATCTTCGATCTGCACAAGTTTGTACTGCCCGCCAGACAAACCACCGAGCCGCGCTACCTCTTCCTGAACAAACTGCTTGAAAGCCGGACCGGCTACTCCATCGCCATCGGCATTCTCTATACCATCCTCGCCCAAAGCCTTGATTTGCCCGTACACGGGGTTCTGCTTCCCGGCGAACGGTATGTGATGGCCTGGACCGACCGGTCCGATGTGGATAGCGGCAATTCCCCAAGGGTGATGTTTTACATAAACCCCGAAAACAAGGGCGGAACCTTTACCCGCAACGAGATAGCCAACCTGCTGCGAAAAATGAAGCTGTCGCAAAATGAGATATTCTTCCGGCCAGCTACACCCAGGCTGATCATAAACAAGATGTTTGAGCTGCTCTCCTATCTGTTGGTGGATGCCGGCGAAAGCGACAAGGCCGAAGAGGCTGACCACCTGAGATCGGCGCTGATCTGAAGCGTAAACAGCTCACATCCTGCCATTTATCCATATAGCTGAACATTTTCAAAAAGATATTACCATAATGTTGTCCCTCCGGGACTTGTGAGATTTTAGATTGCTGATTTTAGATTTCGGATTTTAGATTTTAGATTTTAGAAAAATAGGAGTCCGAAAATCCGGCTCCCTAGGAGCGACATTATTGTAAGAAAATAATAGGGGGAAACCCAATTTGATTTGGATGGCTTTAGGAGATCGGTAGTTTACCTGCGGACGATAATGTCGTCCCTCCGGGACTTATGGGTTTTCGTTATTACCTGATACTACCATAATGTCGTCCCTCCGTGACTTGTGAGATTTTAGATTTTCGATTTCGGATTTTAGATTTTAGATTT
>LUZO01000557.1 GCA_001603685.1 Bacteroidales bacterium Bact_23 | reverse complement strand
GGGCTGAACAACAATGTACAGAACGACCGCCGCCTGAAGGTGTTTCCCGGCGACGGCCGCCACTATCTGCAGGCAAGCGGAAAGAAATACGATCTCATTTCCAGCGACCCCACCCATCCGGTTCTCGGCTCCGGAAGCCTCTACACCAAAGAGTATTTTGAGCTTTGCAAATCGAGGCTGAATGAGGGCGGGATGGTATCGCAATACCTGCCGCTGCACAAGTTGCTGCCCGCCGATTTTCAGGGTATCATCAAAACCTTTCACAGCGTTTTTCCGCAGTCAGCGGTGTGGCTGGGGCACAACCATGCCGTTCTGCTGGGCGTAAACGGCAGGCTCTCCGTTGATTTCGGGCAATGGTCGGAACGGATAGCTGCCTCGCCGGCTGATCCGTACTTTTACAACAATCCCTACCATCTGGCCGCCTGCCTGGTGCTTGACGATGCATCCGTTTCGCAGTTTCCTGAATCCCTGCGCCTGAATACCGACAATTTTCCGGCAACGGAATTCTTCAAAATGGCGTCGTTCGACAATGAAAACATCGTTGAGAACCTGAACTTCCTGAACCGGAACCGCTGCCGGCCCGGTGGAATATTTACCGGAATCCCCGACAGCGCCATGATGCAGCGGTTTATTGAGGGCAACAGGCTGCTTACCGAAGGGATTGCGCTCGATCTGAACGGCAACCGCCGCGGACTGTTGAACAAGCTAAGCGAAGCCGCCGGGGCCAACCCCGAAAATGAGGAATACCCCTTTCTGATTAAATTTTACGGAAGATAACCGGGTTTAATTCCGGGAACTGTTTCAGATGGTTAAATCCGGCGGGCAAGAAAAAAGCGGGTTTCCGGCCCGCTTAATTCTAAAAAGAAGAGAAAAAATATCACCCTTAAAAACCAGATAGTCAGTTATACCGTATTTTTAACTACAACGCCCGCGCCCAGAAAAACGCCCAGTTTCTCAAGCAGCACCGTTCTGTCGATGGGCTTGGGGATGTAATCAATACAGCCCGAAGCGAAGCAGAGATCCACTTCATTGTCGTGAACATAAGCGGTTTGTGCAATTACCGGGATATTGGGCCTGATGCTGTGGATGGCCACCGTGGCTTCAAATCCGCTGATACCCGGCATATTGATATCCATCAGAATCACATCAATGTCCTTGTGTTCGCGCACCAGATTGATCGCCTCCTGGCCGTTCGAAGCCCAGAGGATGGTTGCCGCTGTGTTCCTGAGAACTGTTTTCAGGTAAAGAAAGCTGCAGTCAGTATCTTCTGCAATTAAAATCGTTTTTCCGGCCCAGTTATAAGATTTCCTTTCCTTAGGGTTGAGAAATCCGGTAAATTGTAGTTCTCTCATTGTAAAATGTAGTTAGTGGCGGAACCCCGTTTGCCTTACTGCGGGATTTTTAACGCTTGAATACACTTCTTAATAAGAATATTTCAGAAAAGTAATAGGCGATTTGCAAAAAAAAACAAAAAACTTTGAAAAAAATGATAAAATCAACTTTTAGTGTGCGATTTTGCCACACTGAATTTTTTTTTACCTTTGCAGCCGGTTATGGAAGGGCGGAATTTAATACCGCTATTGAAATAAATCGTTGGTCCGGTAGCTCAGCTGGATAGAGCAACAGCCTTCTAAGCTGTGGGTCGTGGGTTCGAATCCCGCCCGGATCGCAAAAATCAACAGGCACTTATCGGTGATTCC
>LUZO01000556.1 GCA_001603685.1 Bacteroidales bacterium Bact_23 | reverse complement strand
AAACAGACCTATCGACTTTTCGGAGTGGACTCAATATTTACTGATGCCTTTTCAGGTTCCGGAATGCCCTGGGTTACTACGATGGCAGCATCAATTCTTTTTTTTTCAAGCAGATAGCTGAGAGTTGCCGTAAGAACCCCACCCGATGAGCTGTTCCTGCGAACCTCCTCGTCGGTACAATAGCCGGTATATACATTTGATATAATGCCGGTTAACCAGCTTTCAGGATATCTGCCAAAAAATTCTCTGTAAAGCTTCGGATAGTCGATTTTATATCCGGCACAACTTCCGAAAATCAACTCTGGGATTTCATTCTCCTGATGAATTACAGGCCTGGGGCCATCCGGAGTTTCGCGCATTGCCGATTTTCCCGATTTGTCAATTCCTACACACAAGCCACAACCGTTGCAGGTGCCCCCTGTAACAACCTTATCAAGAAATGCTTTTTCGGGCAATGGCATGTTTCCGTTATTTTTTTGGAATTATTATTCCTGATTTGATTTTTTCATTCATCTGCCTTTCAGCCTCCATATCCAGAAAATCATTAATATCAATCCCTTCCGTTTCGGCCTTTTCAAGCCATGTGTGCTGCCTGAGTGTATCAGCATCAAACTCGGCATGTATCATCTCACGCATCCTGACAATTATTTCATCAGGGGTAAGTTTTCCGGTGTAAATAGGATCGATAACCGGATCAGGATACAGGCCTTTCCGGGCACTCTCATAATCAGGAAATGACAAGAGATATTGGAAACGGGGTGATGGCTCCAGCCTGAGAAATGAATCCCAGTATGCCTCTTTGGTCATTGACACATAATGAATCGCTCCCGATTTATACTGATACATCTGAAAAATATTGTGGGCAGTAAACAGCATAACGAGAAGAATGCCTGCAATCCATGCAATCACTTTTTTCGAATTCATAAAAAAAGCAAGTGTCGCTGATAGCGGAATGGCCATTATGCTGTATGAAATCACATAGGCCCGCTGCCCGTAGCTGCCACCATACCAGGGCAGGCACCACGACGAAACGATCCAGAGGTTTACCAGAAAATAGACCAAAACCGGCCAGAAATATTTGCGGTTTTTGCGGTATAGATATACGAAACCCGGAAATATCAGCACCATAACGGGGGTGTAAAGCAGCCATCCTTTCCGGAAGCTGAACAGGGAAATCAGGATTTGCGGATTCCCAAAAAAGAATTTGAAGCCGGAATCATGGTACGGATTGTATAACAAGTGCCCCGTAAAATGATGCCAGTAAACCATCTGAGGAACCCAAACCAGTACAGCGAAAAACAGAATGATAAGTATGTGCTTCCACTCTTTCAGAAACAGTAACACTTTTTGTTTCAGAGTATTCCATGAGGTTACATCCCAAAGGATAAACACCAGTGCGATTACGGTGTCAGTCGGCCTGACGAGGGCGATCATCCCGATAATCAGGCCCAGCAGCACCGACTTGAAGATGGTTGGCTTCTCATGCCATTTAATCGTCAGATATAAAAAGTAAACGGCAAACGAAAAGTTAAATGCATGTGTCATGCCGGGTTCCTGCTCCACATAGAAGAGCAGGTTGGTAGCCATTACAATGGCAATGATGCCCAGTGCAGAAACTATGTCGGAAAAAATCCGGGTCAGTATTTTTTTAAGCAAAATCAGGGCTATGAGAAAATAAAAAAGGCATGAAAATATAATGGCTACCCGGTAAGGCTGCGAAAACCCGTTAGCCGAATATCCGAACCATTCAGCCGAAAGATGGGCCGCATAAAAGAAAGGCAGGTGAAGCATGGCCATCCCCATGGTATAGGGGTTGATATAATTCCCGTTACCGACAGGTACGCTATAAATCACATTTTCTACAATTTTAAGGGTGTTTGTATCAAATTTATAATCAAGCTGATCATAAATAAAATGTAGCGGAAGGTAGGCATAATAATTGGCAGCATCACTCTCAATTATCCTGTTGGGCTGCTCGTAGTATTTAAAACTCAGAGTAAAATAGAAAATTACCCCAAAGACTAATACAATGGCCAGATTACCCCAACTAAAGAACCTTTCTGTTTTCTTCATAGGCATCTTTAAAAATCAAAAATCAGGGGTTTCGGGGTTTTTAGTAGAGATTCACCCACCTTCTGCTGTACCAGCATCCTTTTACAGAAAATTCCCCTTATGATACTAAAT
>LUZO01000555.1 GCA_001603685.1 Bacteroidales bacterium Bact_23 | reverse complement strand
TTTGCCCGGCAGAAAGCATTAGTCATCAAATCAGCGCATACCTTAATAGATTCAATTTAAATTACTCCACCTATTTAAATCGAAGTATTGAAAATAAGTAATGCGGTACTCCCGTATAATTTTTCTATAAAAGTAAAATCAACTATTCCTTAACCGGCACAACATTTTTTACCTTTGCCGTTCCGTTTCAAAAAAAAATAACAATGAGGCTGACATATACAAAACATTTTCTGCCGGCTCTTTTTGCAATCCTTCCGTTCCTTGGTTTCACGCAGGAAGAACCTCGATATCCTATGCAGAAACTGACCCATGAAATGAGTCGGGAAGAGGCGCTTAACAGGCATCTTATCGGCCTTAATTTTGTTGAAACCGATCCGCCTGCCGGAACGGTTTATAGCCTGCCCGAGTTCGAACGATCCAAAGGGGTTCTGGTTCGTTATCCGTTTGGGATACCGCTTTCGCTGATCAGGGAGATGGCCCGCGATGCCATGGTTACAACCATTGTTGCAAACAGCTCGCAGGAAAACACGGTACGCAATCAATACACCCAGGCAGGTATAAACCTGAATAACTGCACTTTCTTTTATGCGCCTACCAACAGTTACTGGACGCGCGATTACGGCCCGTGGTATATTGCGTACGGCGACAATCAGATTGGAGTTGTGGATTTTCCATACAATCGGCCTCGTCCTGATGATGACGAGATTGCCAGATTGATTGCGGAAAACCTTGGCCTGCCCTGGTTTGGCATGAGGGTTAATCACACCGGTGGCAACTATATGAGCGACGGATATGGCATGGCGGCATCCACTACCATTGCTTACACCGAAAATCCCACCCTGACTCCCGCACAGGTGGATGCGAAAATGCAGGCATATCTTGGCATAAACAACTATCAGGTGGTGGAAGACCCCAACAACACCTACATCGATCATATCGACTGCTGGGGCAAATATCTGGCACCCGACAAAATCCTGATTCGTTCGGTGCCGCCCTCACACCCACAATACAACAAGATTGAAGAGACTGCCGCTCATTTTGCCTCCCTCACCACCCCCTGGGGAGTCCCCTACAAAATTTTCAGGGTAAACACCCCGCAGAATCAGCCTTACAGTAACTCTTTTATCCTGAACGATAAGGTTTTTGTACCGATTATGGGATCGCAGTATGATGAGCCGGCTCTGGAGATATATCGCCAGGCAATGCCCGGTTACAAGGTTATTGGTGTAATGGGAAACCCGGCAACTCCCTGGGAATCAACTGATGCTTTGCATTGCCGTACTCATGAAATGGCCGACCCGGAAATGCTGAGAATCAGGCATATACCCCTGATCGGGAATATTAGCCCGGCTGCTAATCTTTCGTTTACCACCAATGTAACTGCATACAGCGGAGCGGAAGTGATTGCCGACTCCATACTGCTTTTTTACCGGATAAACCCCAACCCCTACACCCCGTTTGAGGTGATGCCGTTCAGCAATTCGATGGGCAACAACTGGTCGGTAACCATTCCTGCACCGGAATATGGAAGCACCATTCAATATTACATTCATGCAGCAGATATGTCGGGTAGAAGCGAAAATCATCCGTTTATAGGCTCTGCCGATCCGCACGAGTTTTACATCGGAGAGCAACTGTTTGCCGTCGCTGAGATTCCGGCCGACACCCTGTTTATTACCGCCATGAAGGAGGAATCGGGGAATACAAGCCTGAGCATAGGAAACAACGGCATGATTGGATTGAACTTTTTTGTATCCGTTTCAACCGATATTTCCGACACCCTGACTACCTCCCTGCCCGATAGCCCGGCCGGCAATACCTATTCCTACAATACCTTGACCGAAAAGGGATGGACCTCACTCAATATGGCTGAACAGGGCATATTGAACAATATTATTGTTCATTACACCTGGAGCACCGATAGCTATCCACTTGAAGGATCGCTGTGGGCTGAATCGCCGGCAGGCAATCAGGTAATGCTTGCTTCCGGACAATCGAACGGTAATTATTCGGTGAAAAACAGCCGGTTTGCAGGCGAAGAGATGCAGGGGATATGGAAATTCTGGATAGAAGATACCTATGGCGACGGCGGGCACCAGGCGAAGAATATCTCGGTGCAGTTTATCCGCTCTACATCCACCGGCGACTGGTTAAGCACCGATGTAACTGAAGGCACCGTTGCGCCGGGAATGCAAAATGAGATTATCATCACAGGAAATGCAGCCGGAGTCGAGTTGGGTAATTATTACGGAAGGGTTAACTTTCTGTCGAACGATCCGGATACACCCGAGATTACTGTTCCGGTTAAGTTCACGGTTACGGTGAATACAGCAACAAAGCAGGTTGCATCAGCTCAGCCCCATTTGAGTGTATTCCCAAATCCCGGCAGCGGTAATTTTACCATTGCGCTATCGGGCATTTTGCAGCAATCGTTTACCGCTGAATTGTACGACCTGACTGGTCGCCGCATAATGATGCGGGAGTACAGCGCAGCAGCGGTTGGACAGGAGTTTACATTTCCGGCTTACGGCCTTCCTCAGGGAATGTACCTGCTGAAAGTTACTTCAGGAGAATACATCAAAAGCATTAAAGTAATCAGGGAATAGGTGTATAGGACTACTCCCGGCACAAAAACAATCCCGGCCGGCTAATGCCTGTCGGGATTGATATTCATAGTAAAGTCGCAGATCAGAACATAAATCCCAGATTGATGTACATGCCTGATTTGCCGTCGCGTTTATCACCTGCAAGGCCATAGTCAACGGCTACAATGAAGTTCTGGTTCATGGCAATGCGCAATCCGGCGCCATACGAGATGTGCAGACCCTGCTTTACCGGCTCGTAGAGTCCTTCCCGTTCAGCAACAGTCACCTTTTCCCAATCCACATCAATGGTTTTAGTTACCATGCCCATATCGCTGAACCCGTTCAACGAGAGGTAGAAATTCTGTTTCCATTTGTAGAATTTCAGGAATTTATACCTCATTTCGAAGTTCCCATAGGTAAAAGCATCGCCCACCACCCGATTGCGAAGGATTCCCCTGAGTGAGCGGGCGCCTCCAAGTCCGTCGTTTTTCGTCGATTTGGTGAATGAGTTCAGCATATAGGGTTGCATATAGAATGGTACTTTCCCCTGAATGGTTCCCTGCCAGCCCAGACGATAGGCAAAGGTAAGGGTCTCTTTTTTAAGGGTGATGTATTGGCGGTGGGTCACTGCCAGTTTGGTATAGTTGGCTTCCTTGTTGCCCAGAAATCCGGGAGCCGTCATCAGCACCACATCCGACCACATGCCTCTGTTGGGATTGGGCTCATTGTCGCGGGTATCGAACACCAGACCGGCTTTCAGGAAATTATGGGCGCCTCCGTCGGCCTCTTCAGCTGAGATAAGCCCCCAGCGCACATACTTATCGTAAAGATTTTCCACATCCGGAAGTTTATCCTCTTCATCGCGGCCTTTATTCAGTTTCTCAATATCAACCGAGCCAATTTTTGAGTTGAAGTGGCTGTAACCTGCTATCCAGCGTAATGGCAGGTCGCCGATTTTCTGCTGAAAATCGAGGATAATCCTGGCAAGTTTGCGGTCGTGGCGGTAGAATACACGTGTGATGTATTCCGGATCGTCTTTATCGGTAAAGGCCGGGTTGTACACCGACTCATAACCATTGAATCCGTAAAAGTCGAGTGCCTGCTCGGTAAGAAAACTGAAGTCGGCCGTTATCCTAATACCGTATGGCAGCAGATATTTCGAGTCGAAAAACAGCTGATTGATGCCGCTGCCTTTGGTTGTGCGCGACCATTCAGCATAAAGCATCCAGCGGTAATCGGGATAAACTGAGCCATCTCCATACTGAAACAGGTTGGCAAGCAACCCATACTGAAATCAAATGTCGGAATCGAAAGCTACGGCAGGAAGTGCGCCAAGGTTAAGCCCTTTCTTCGATTGCTCCACCTTTTTGCCCGTAAGGCTGTCGGACTGAGAAAACAGACTTGCGGGAGCAAAACCAATAAGCCATACGGCTGCAAATGTGGCAACCAGATACATTCTGTAGTTATTTTTCATCAGCTTCGGTTTAAAGAACGGCCGAAGATAGAAAAACGGCTGCAATTAATCAACAGTGAAAATAAAATTTTAGAAAATCAGGACTTTCGCACACCGGAAACTATTTAATTCAACCTCAGATACAGGTTATATCAACCTGCCTGATCTGCGAATGCCTCCCCTCCATTTTACAATAAGGGCAATCCTGGATCAGCTCAGTAAATTCCAGGTTACATGAAGTGCAGCGATAACGCCGGATATTGAGAACATTTACCGGAGTGGATAGTTTGTAGGCGATTAACCCGGCAACAGGCGTGCCAAAAATACATAACATAAAGGTTTTAACCCTGCCTATTTTTTTTAGGGAGGAACGGATTGTAAGAAATACAGAGAACGTCAGATATAAAAGTATAATCAGAAGAATCAGCGGAACTGTCATTATCAGGAAACTTATTTATTAACTTACTCTTTTCAGATATTTATTATCATTTACCATAAAAAGTAACTGCGCAATTTTTTTATGCAATAACAATATCAATTGAATTTCACAGGCAAACAACTTCATAAAGGCTTCTGAACACTCGCAGGATTTAGGACCTGTCTCTTATACACATCTC
>LUZO01000554.1 GCA_001603685.1 Bacteroidales bacterium Bact_23 | reverse complement strand
ACATTACTCTCTACAAATATAAAAACACTTCCTTACAAATCATATAACATCCGTTAAGTTTTTTTAGTTTCTGTCTTTTGCTATATTCCTGATAATTAGTTGAATACCTGTGTAATTTAAGTGGCTTATCTGTGAATTACGAGTATTTCACTTTTTAACGCAACACAGTAACCTGCATTGCGTTTAAACCATCGATGCTATTCCTGGCTGTACATTCAATTAATAAATGCAGGTAATTATCTGCAACTGTAAATCCCGGCCACTCCCGTAACATTTCCCTTTGCCGTTTGTTTTATTGCAATTATGTAATTCAGCCGTTTATGGTTGTGCAATGCCAACGCTGTCCAGTCCATCACATAATCAACCCCAAACCCGCACAGATATGACAACAACAGACAAAATATTCCTGGTAACCGGAGCAACCGGTAAGCAGGGGGGAGCTACCGTTAGACATTTATTGAAGGCCGGTGCAAAAGTCAGGGCACTGACGCGAAAACCAGATAGCAGCCCTGCGGAGGCGCTGCGCAAACTGGGTGTAGAGGTGGTAAAGGGAGACCTGAATGACATCAGCTCGCTTGAGCCGGCGGTAAAAGGCGTTTACGGAGTTTTTGCCGTTACCAATTACTTCGAATCCGGAACCCGCAAAAAGGAGGTTCAGCAAAACAAAAACCTCACCGACCTGGCTAAAAAGCACGGCGTGAAGCATTATGTGTATGCCTCCATCGGAAGATGCGACGATAACCCGGGTATTCCGCACTTCATCACAAAATTTGAGAGCGAGAAGTATGTCAAGGCCTCCGGTCTGCCCTATACCATTCTGAGGGCCGTATATTTTATGGACAACCTGATACCGGCGGAAAAGAGCGCACCGGTACACTGGGCGTATCTGCCTTCCACCCTTGGAGACAGGCATACGCTTCAGCTGATTGCAACCGATGATATCGGCTGGTTTGCCGCCAATGCCCTGATGCACCCGGAGCAGTATCTGAACAAAACCCTGGATATTGCCGGCGATGAGTTAACTTACGCCCAAATGGTCAGTGCGTATAAAAAGGCGTTTAATACCGAACCTAAAAAATCGGCTGTTCTGAAATTTATCATCACGCTGATTATTCCGGAGATCAAAGTGATGTTTAACTGGCTTCGCGATCCGGTATTCGTTGCCGAAATCCCCAGACTCAGAACCATCCATCCCGGCCTGAAAAGCCTTGAGGATTATTTCAGAGAGGTTAAGGATGGGAAGTAATACCTATTGGAAAAAGAACCGTAGTTGCTGAATTAACACTATTCCTGTGTCAATTCATCACTACGGTTCTTTGTATGTGTCAGGGTATCAGACTGGCACAAATGCCGGCAATTATCTGCTACCAATGGGTTGCAGCCATTTTTTATTGCTTAATGAATTCCACCCTTCTGTTTTTCGCTTTGTTTTCGGGTGTTTTATTATCGGCAATCGGCTCTGATTCACCTTTCCCGTCTGTTGTGATGCGGCCGGCATCAATTTTAAACTCCGACACCAAAACCTTCTTCACATTTTCGGCTCTGCGTTTCGATAAGTCAAGGTTCATTTTATCGTCGCCATCGTTGTCGGTATGACCGACAATCAGGACTTTTACGGAAGGGTTTTCGGTGAGAATTGTTGCCATTTCCTTTATGGCACCGTAGGATTGTGGTTTCACAATATCTTTACCCGAATCGAAATAAATACCGTACGAAATTAATTTGCCATCGGTCAGGAACTTACTCCTGGTATCTTCCGTGGCATCGGCAACACGAAAATTGGTGATATAAATGTTGCAGACATCATGTGTGCCAAAGCGAATCTGACCAGCTTTAACCCCCTTGGAAAACGCCTGCTGCAGATCAAAAACCTTTACATTATCGATATAAAGCCTCATACGGGTTTTCTGAACCCAGATACAAAGTTTCGATAATTTATCAATTTTGAGAAGTCCTTCGGGCTTTGTGTATTTTCCGGTAATCCACACATTTTCCTTGCCATTGTTGTATATGGTGTAATCGTGCTCTACCTGATATTCATTCCCCTTATCAAAGTATCCCAAACCTAATTCAATGCCACTTTTACCCGGAGTATAGGTGTCGGGATGCAGCTCGTTTTTTTTCGGATCAAACAAAACCAGGTAAATCTGACATGGGAGATAATCGTTTCTTTTCACGATAATATCCATCTCTATCGTAAAGTTTTCCGAAACATTGAGCCCCTTGTCCGGAAAGAAAAGGCCATCGTATCCCATCATAAACCATCGTTCAGTACTGTTGTCAATTTACACAATCTCTCCCGAAGCATTGGTTTGCCACATTACCGGAAAATCGCCGATATTTCCATGGCTGAAATCATCGAAAAACAGGAGTTTGTTTCCGGCAACAAAGTCGTAATCCGAATAGGTTTTAAAGTCGCTGGTTTGTGCAACTACCGATGTTGTAAATGCAAGGATCATACAAACACCGGCCAATCTTTTAAGTGTCTTCATAACTTCTCTTTTTTTAATTATACATGAGTCCGGTTTATCTGATTTAAAATTCAGATGATTGACAACATTGTGAGAAATTTACCAACAAATTGATGATCACGAGAGTAACAAAGCGGATATTCCCGGAATATATGGCGTTTAACCCCAAAAAATCAGGTGGTTTCCCGAGTAAGATGGATTACCAAAGTACGATATTTTTTTGAAAAATACAAGACTTTTTTTTCGGATTTTGAAGAAGATATTCGGCACTGAATGATGGGGCAGGAGAGGAAGAAATCAGGCTAAATATCCTGTAGAATTTTAAAGCCTCCGGAGTGAGCAAAGCCCTGGTTCAACGGAGACTTAAAACGCAACTCCTTAACCTACATTGCGTTTAAGCCCTGATTATTATGGGCAGTATTGTAATCTTATATCTGTCTCTTATACACATCTG
>LUZO01000553.1 GCA_001603685.1 Bacteroidales bacterium Bact_23 | reverse complement strand
GCCACCGGCTCAGCCACCGGCGGATCACTTTTTACTTTTTACTTTAATCTTTTTACTTTAATCTTTTTACTTCTTACTTCTTACCTCTGACCTCCGACCTCTGACCTCAAATTCCACCAATTGCATTCCGCAATATTTTACTAACTTTGCAATATGTTTCTAAGGCAACTGCATCGGTTCGTTATTCTTTCGGTTATACTCCTGTCCTCAATCACTTTAACGGCACAGGATCCATCCGCCATTCTGCTGAAAGACCACTGCGCCACCCCCGAAGAAGTAGCGCTGTACGACCTGATTGCCGCTTTCAGAAAGGAAAAGAACCTTCCGCCCGTACCTTTCAGCAAATCGCTCTCGTATGTGGCCCGCGTTCACCTGATGGACCTTACCGCCCACCGCCCTGACTTTGCAGGCTGCAACCCGCACAGCTGGTCGGATAAAGGCAAATGGAAATCCTGCTGCTATTCAAGGGATGAAAAACGCATCGCCTGCATGACCGAAAAGCCAAAGGAACTGACCAACTACAAAGCGAAAGCCTGGGAAATCATTTATGAAGCCGGTGAGCCTGCCGTTGCTGCCGATGCATTTGATTTATGGAAAGAGATATCGCTCACCCGCGACTACTTCTCGAACGAAGGGAAATGGGTAAAACCCTGGAAAGCGATCGGCATTGCCGTATATGGCGATTATGCCTCCGTGTGGTTTGGCGAGGGCGATGACCCTGAAAAAATCTATACCCTCTGTGGCTCCGATTCGGCTTTCAACCAGCCGACGCTGCCTGAAGTGGTTCAAACCAAACAGGAAGCCGTTCAGCCAAAGGATATTCCGGCCGAACCACTTATAAATTACGCCATCATTACCGGATCGCTTAACAGCCTTGAAAAGGCAAACAGGGAGGTTGCACGGCTCAGAGACCTCGGTTACAGCAAGGCGCGTCTGATACCGTCGGGCAACAACTTCAGGATATCCATCTCAGAGTACCCCACCGAAGCGGAGGCTTCAAAAAATCTGCGCGATTTCCAGACCATTTATCCGGGTGCATGGATATTAAAGCCTGATAAACAGTGATTTTCGCATTTAGGTAACAGATTGGAATGACGACCGAGCCCGGCGAACCCGCATAGGTTTACGCTTCCGCCTTCCCTCCGGGACAATTCCGCTTTTCGAACCTGAGGGTGCCCCACTTCTCGATAACATTCTGCAACTCATGGATTCTGATTGGCTTGGCCATATAATCCACCATACCTATCTCAAAACACTTCTCCTTGTCGCCCAGCAAGGCATTGGCAGTAATGGCAATGTTACACGGCCTTTTTTCGGGCGGATAATCCTCAAATATCCTTTGAGCGGCATCCATCCCGCTCATTTCGGGCATCTGAAGGTCCATCAGAATCATATCATACTCTTTGTTTTCCATCATCCTGAGAACTTCAAGGCCATTGGCGGCGGCATCGGGCTTATACCCCATAAGATTGAGAAGCGAAATGGCAAGTTTCTGATTCACAGGATTATCCTCAGCCACAAGAATCTGGAGGGGAAGTCGTTTACTCAAATCAGTATCTATCTGATTTTCAGGAATTTTAGTCTGTTTAGCTTTCTTTTGTACATCAGTCATAATCTGCAGTACTTCATTGAATAAACTTTTGCTTTTTACGGGTTTTATAAGCCGGGCACTTACAAGGTCAGTCGGATATTCCATCCCTTCATCCATCGAAGAGAGCAGAATTACCGGCAGGTTCTCGTACCGGCCTCTGATCCTGATTTTCCGGGCAAGCTGGATGCCGTTCATTCCCGGCATATGGTAGTCGAGAACGGCCAGATGAAACGGACCTTCGCGGTCGAGCAATTCAAGCGCCTCATTGCCCGATCCGGCAGTAATTCCCGTCATTCCCCAGCCTTCAATATATTTTTTGATGATTGAACAGTTGGTTTCGTTGTCGTCAACAATCAGCACCCTGCGGTCTTTCAATTCTGCGACTTCCTCACCTCCCTTTGGCTCAGCCTCTTCTGTAACCGGAACCATTACCTTTATGTTAAAAAAGAAAGCAGAGCCTTTTCCCGGTTCACTTTCTGCCCATATCTCACCTCCCATCATCCTGATCAGCCTTTGCGAGATGGCCAGGCCCAACCCTGTGCCGCCATATTTACGCGAAGTGGCATTTCCTGCCTGAACAAAAGGTTCAAACAGGTGGGGCAATCTCTTTGATTCAATGCCGATTCCCGTATCCTTTACCTGAAACCGGAGCGTAGCAGAATCGTCATGCCGGTCGAGCAGTTTGACCGAGATAAAGATCTCGCCGCTTTCGGTAAATTTTATCGCATTACTGGTTAGATTGAGCAACACCTGCCGCAACCTGAGCGCATCGCTGATAATATTTTCCGGAACATCTTTATCAATAAAATAGATCAGATCGAGTTCCTTTTCAACGGCGCGGAAGGCCAGCACATCAATAACCTCTTCGATGCTTGTCTGCAGACTGAACGGCTCGTTTGTAATTTCCAGTTTACCTGAATCCATCCGGGCAAAATCCAGCACATCGTTGATGATTTCTACCATATTTTCACCCGAAAGGCGAATATTTTCCGCATAATCCTGCTGCAGGGCATTCAGCTCCGTATTCAGCAACAGGTTCGACATGCCCAGAACACCATTGAGTGAGGTGCGAATTTCATGGCTTAATACGGCCAGAAAATCAGATTTTATACGGCTTGCAGCTTCGGCTTCACGATTCAGATCAGTAAGCTTGTCAAGATTCTGCTGAAACTCGGTAATGTCATGAATAATAGCCATATAGGCAAATGATCCGCCATACCTGATTTTCTTCACATCGAAATCGCAGATCAGCTTTTCACCTTTTGCGGTCAGCAAAGCAGCCACACAACTGCACCTTTCCGATGCCTCTGTATCCAGCTTCTGAGAATACTCCTCAATGCGGCTTCTGTCCGGCTCAGGAAACAGGTTTATATAATCCATCCGTAACAACTGTTCCTTCCGGTAACCCAGAATTTCAACGGCCACATCATTGATATACAATATTTTACGATCCCTGAAGATAAAGATAACATCACGGGCATTTTCAACTATTGCAAGATATTTCTCCTCGTTTTCGATGAGCGTATTTACCTGCTCCATACTTGAAGTCACATCATAAATCTTCAGCCTGACGCCCTTCAGCTCGTTGATTTCATCATACAAATCATAAATAAAGGCATCTGCAAACATCGGGCTGCCATCGGCACGATACATCCTGAATTTCACCCGATCGGTCTGCCGGTCGAACACTGCGGCCAGTTTATCGGCATCTTCATCAAAAATCAAATCCTGAAACTTTTTCCCGGGCAGATAGCCGGTATGATATCCCAGCAGATGAATAACCGGCCCTTCCGCGATAACAATAGTTCCCTGCAGATCAAGGCTGATCTGAATCGAATTCCCGTTTGTTTTTCGTGGTTTTATGTGTAATTTATTGAAATCCATACCAGTTGTTCCGACTATTCAGCACTTATTAAACAAATTATATACCCCGAAGGTTCCCTGTCCAAATTATCGTTTACCCCTCAAATCTAATAAAAATATTCCATCTTCCGCCAAACTATCTGAAAATTTGAGTTGCCTCTTCCGGGTTAAAGCGTTTTTCATTAATGGCATATTGAATGCATTTGTAATGCCGTTTTACCTATATATAATGAAATCGTCTCCGCCTTTTTTAAAAAAAGGCAAATGCCGGCGGCTATTTTATGGCAGCAGTTCAGGGTTTTTCTTACTTTAGCGGTTCGAAACAAATTCAATAAACATGAAAAAGATTCGTTTTTTTATCCTTGCATTTATGACAGCAGGAATGGTAACAACATCGTTTTCGCAGGAGCGGTTCAGCGCCGAACTTATGTGGAAACTGGGCCGGGTGAGTGATGTTCAGCTTGCCCCGCAGGGCGGAAACATCATCTATGGCATCAGCTGGTACAACGCCGAAACCAATAAGGGCAACCGCGACATTTATAAACTCGACCAGTTTGCCGAATCGCCGCGTAAACTCACCGATTCAGAAGGCAGTGAATTCAATGCAATATGGCGCCCCGACGGAAAAAAAATCGGATATCTTTCGTCGGAGTCAGGCTCGGTGCAGCTTTGGGAAATGGGCCTGAACGGTGAAGATAAAACCCGGATTACCAACATCGAAGGCGGCATCAACGGATTCAGCTACTCGCCCGATATGAAGCACATTCTCTATACGAAGGATGTGAAGCTCGAAAAGGATGTTCACGACATACACCCCGACCTTCCGCTGGCTGATGCCCTGATATATGACGATCTGATGTACCGCCACTGGGATAACTGGCACGACTATGCCTACAGCCACATATTTATCGCTCCTTACAATGACGGGAAGCCCGGCGAAGGGCTGGACATCATGCCCGGTGAATCGTGGGACAGCCCGCTGTCGCCTTCGGGAGGCATGGAGCAGATTGCCTGGGCACCCGACGGAAAATCGGTCGCATACACCTGTAAGAAGCTGAAAGGCAGGGATTACGCCGTAAGCACAAACAGCGATATCTACCTCTATAATCTGGAGACCGGCACTACCACCAACCTCAGCGAAGACAATCCCGGTTACGATCAGGACCCCGTTTTCTCGCCCGACGGTTCCAAAATCGTTTGGAGAAGCATGAAAACTCCCGGTTTTGAAGCCGATAAGGACAGAATCATGCTGTGCGAGTTTCAGGTAGTAAAACCCGAAAGGGCGAAAAAGGGAAAGAAACCTTATGAATTCCCGGTTCTGAATATTGCTAACCGTACCTATACCGACCTCTCAAAGGATTTCGACCAGAGCTCCTCTTCCTTTGCATTCAGCAACGACGGCAAAGAGCTCTATTTTATCAGCGGAATCCATGCCACCTATCAGGTTTACAAAATGGACATTGCGAGCCGGAAGATTACTCAGTTGACCCGGGGCGACCATGATATTCAGTCGTTTGCAATCGATGGCAAGGATCTGATCATCACTAAAATGCGCCACGACTTCCCGACCGAGGTATTCAGAATAAAACCCGACGGCACCGAGGAGCAGATGACCTTTACCAACCGCCACCTGCTGAAGGATGTGAAGCTCGGTAAATCAGAAAAGCGATGGATAACGACTACCGATGGTAAAAAGATGCTTGTTTGGGTTATTCTGCCTCCCGATTTCGACCCGAATAAAAAATATCCGGCGCTGCTCTATTGTCAGGGAGGTCCGCAAAGCGCTGTAAGCCAATTCTTTTCCTATAGATGGAACTTTCAGATGATGGCTGCTCATGATTATGTAATTGTTGCTCCCAACCGCCGCGGACTGCCTACTTTCGGCCAGGAATGGAACGACCAGATCAGCGGCGACTATGGCGGACAGAATATGAAGGATTACCTGACTGCCATTGACTCCGTGGCTGCCGAGCCCTGGGTGGATGAGAACCGCCTGGGCGCCGTCGGAGCAAGTTACGGCGGATTTTCGGTTTACTGGCTTGCAGGAAATCACAACAAACGGTTTAAAACCTTTATCTCGCATTGCGGCATCTTCAACTTCGAAAGCATGTATCTGGAAACCGAGGAGATGTTCTTTGTAAACCACGATTATGAAGGCCCGTTCTATAAAAAGCCGCGCCCGAAAAGCTACGACTTCTCGCCCCACAACTTCGTTGGGAACTGGGATACTCCCATGCTGGTAATCCATGGCGGATACGACTTCCGCATCCCCTACACCCAGGGTATGCAGGCATTTAACGCCAACCGCCTGAAAGGCATTCCCAGCCGTTTCCTCTTTTTCCCCAACGAAACCCACTTCGTGCTGAAGCCGCAAAATTCAATCCTGTGGCAGCGCGAATTCTTTAAATGGCTGGATACTTATCTGAAATAAGACC
>LUZO01000552.1 GCA_001603685.1 Bacteroidales bacterium Bact_23 | reverse complement strand
CGCCCCCGTCAATGCTGTACTGCAACGGTGCGGTACCTCCTGAAGCAGTGATTTCAATACTTCCGTCACCCTGGCCGCAGGTTTCATCTTCTGCAAGCACATCGTCGATGGATGCGCCGCCGATGCTGTTGATGACGACCGGATTCAGGGCGTAAGCGGTCTGGCAACCCGAAGCATCGAGTACCACAACATTGTAATTGCCTGCAGCTAAGCCGGTGAACTGATTGTTGTTCGACCAGGTTGCGCCCCCGTCAATGCTGTACTGCAGCGGTGCGGTGCCTCCTGAAGCAGTGATTTCAATACTTCCGTCACCCTGGCCGCAGGTTTCATCTTCTGCAAGCACATCGTCGATGGATGCGCCGCCAATGCTGTTGATAACGACCGGATTCAGCGCGTAAACAGTCTGGCAGCCCGAAGCATCGAGTACCACGACATTATAATTGCCGGCTGCAAGGCCAAGGAACTGATTGTTGTTCGACCAGGTTGCACCACCGTCAATGCTGTACTGAAGCGGTGCGGTACCACCCGAAGCGATGATTTCAATGCTGCCGTCACCCTGGCCGCAATTCTCATCTTCTGCAAGCACATCGTCAATGGATGCACCACCGATGCTGTTGATAACGACCGGATTCAGGGCGTAAACAGTCTGACAGCCCGAAGCATCGAGTACCACGACATTATACGCTCCGGCGGCAAGGCCGGTGAACTGGTTGTTGTTCGACCAGGTTACGCCGCCATCAATGCTGTACTGCAGCGGTGCGGTGCCTCCTGAAGCGGTGATTTCAATACTGCCGTCACCCTGGCCGCAGGTTTCGTCGGTTGCAAGCACATCGTCAATGGATGCGCCGCCTATGCTGTTGATAACGACCGGATTCAGGGCGTAAACGGTCTGGCAACCCGAAGCGTCGAGTACCACGACATTATAATTGCCGGCGGCAAGGCCAAGGAACTGATTGTTGTTCGACCAGGTTGCGCCACCGTCAATGCTGTACTGCAGCGGTGCGGTGCCGCCTGAAGCTATGATTTCAATGCTGCCGTCGCTCTGGCCGCAGGTTTCATCTTCTGCAAGCACATCGTCGATGGATGCGCCGCCAATGCTGTTAATGACAACCGGATTCAGGGCGTAAGCGGTCTGGCAGCCCGAAGCATCGAGTACCACGACATTATAATTGCCGGCTGCAAGGCCAAGGAACTGATTGTTGTTCGACCAGGTTGCTCCGCCGTCAATGCTGTATTGCAGCGGTGCGGTGCCGCCTGAAGCGGTTATGGTAATGCTGCCGTCGCTCTGGCCGCAGGTTTCGTCGTTTGCAAGAACACCGTCGATGGATGCGCCGCCAATGCTGTTGATAACGACAGGATTCAGGGCGTAAACGGTCTGGCAGCCCGAAGCATCGAGTACCACAACATTATAATTGCCGGCGGCAAGGCCGGTGAACTGATTGTTGTTCGACCAGGTTGCGCCCCCGTCAATGCTGTACTGCAACGGTGCGGTACCTCCTGAAGCAGTGATTTCA
>LUZO01000551.1 GCA_001603685.1 Bacteroidales bacterium Bact_23 | reverse complement strand
ATTTTAGATCATTTTTTTTTGCGAATTCTACCAATTATTATTCAATAATGGTCATTATTGTGCCGGCCTTATCAGATTTCTTCCCAATAGCAAAGTTTTATAACGATACCGGTTTTCTCTTTTTAGCTTAAAACCACTTCCAATCGGGCCATAATTCAAGAATAGCCATTGAATCCAAATCTGTTAAAATCACAATCCAAAATCAGTGGATTATCATTTATCTGTTTTCAGTTCATAATTCGTACTGCGGCCTCCCTGCGGGCTTTTAATCATAATCCCTTTTTCAATCAAATCCTGAATATCGCGCAAGGCAGTATCCTGAGAGCATTTTGCTATCCTGGCCCATTTTGTTGTCTTCAGTACGCCTTCAAAATCTTCAAGAAGCAGATTCAATATTTTCCTCTGCCTATCGTTCAGGTTAACCTTAGCGTGTTTAAGCCGGAATGCATGTTTAAAAATTACCTTTTCAAGGAGTTTTTCAGAATTCTCAATGGCATGCAGCAAGCAATTCAAAAACCATTCAAGCCAGTTTGTTATGTCCAGACCGCTAATTTGCGTTTTTTCCAGAATATCATAATAGGAATTCCGCTCCTTCCGGATTTGCGCCGACATGCTATAAAACCGATAGGATTGCTCATCGGACCTGGCCAATAACATATCGCTCAGCGCCCGCGCAATCCTTCCATTGCCATCTTCGAAAGGGTGAATTGTTACAAACCATAAATGCGCAACCGCCGCTTTTATAACAGGTTCCGTTTCTTTCTCCAGATTAAACCAATCGAGGAAGATCCGCATTTCATTCTCAATCTGATCTGCGGGCGGCGCCTGATAATGAACTTTTTCATTTCCCAATGCTCCCGAAACGATTTGCATCGGTCCCTTTGAATCGTCACGCCAGTTTCCTGTTTTGATTTTATACAATCCACTCTGCCCAGTCGGGAAGAGAGAAGCATGCCAGGTAAACAGCCTTTCCCTGGTGAGTTCCCTGCTGAAATTTGTGGTTGCATCCAGCATCAGATCAACAATCCCGTCAACATTACGATCCGAATGTACGAGCCCGGATATGTCTAACCCCAAACGCCTGGCAATTGAAGACCTTACTTGTTTACTGTCAAGGAATTCGCCTTCAATTTCAGTCGATTTTACAATCTCCTGAGTTAGTGTTTCCAGGTTCGCTTCATTTTGAAGATCAAAGCCCAATGCCCCCATTTTACCAATTAACCTGCCCTGTCTGCTTCTTACATAGGAAAGCAATGGCAACAGCTTCCGGCTGTTCCATTCAAATACCGGCCAGTTGGGATTATTGTACAGATACATCTCTTTACTCTCCGCAATTTATGCGGCTAAAGTACTGCTTATTCTCCGCATTTCAAAATAATATCCGCATGTTTTGCGTATATTATTCATTTATTCTCCGCATTTTCTTTTTTTCCGAAAGATATAGGGGTACACGAGGTAACTTAAGAAGCCAGAACAGCAACCGTTTCTAAGCCGCAGGTTTTAATCATTTTATACGAAACAATTGAGCAGAGCGAAATTTGTTCTGTTATATTTTGCAACCGGTAGAATTTGGTCTATCATATTTTCCCAACCGGTATTAATGGACAGACCGCTACTCCCCAAACGCCGCCTTCAGTTGCAGCAGCGCCTTCATCACTACCGACCTGGGGCAGGCCAGGTTCATCCGCATATAGCCTTCGCCGCCCGGACCAAACTGAATGCCTTCATTCAGACCAAGGCCGGCTTTTTTAATGACAAACTCCTTTAATTCAGCGGAGTCCATTCCGGTTTTGCTGAAATCAAGCCAGGCCATATAGGTAGCTTCCGGACGGATTACCCTGACCTGTGGCAGGTGCTTTTCAGCAAAATCCATCAAAGCCGAGATGTTGCCGTCAATATAATCCAGCAACTGCTCCAGCCACTCCTCACCGTAATTGTAGGCAGCCTCCGAAGCGACATTCCCAAACAGGTTGCCCATTCCCACATGCCAGCCCTCAAGCACCGCATCAAATTTCTTCTTCAGTTCCGGATTGCTGATAATTACCGACGAGGTGGCCATTCCGGCAAGGTTAAAGGTTTTGCTTGGTGCCATCATGGTGATGATGCTGGCGGCTACCTCCGGGGAGAGCGATGCCATTACGGTATGTTTATAACCCCTGTTTACCAGATCACTGTGAATTTCATCGGAAGCAATGATTACCCCGTACTTCAGGCAAATATCCGCCAGCCGCCCCAGCTCTTCGGGCGTCCAGGCGTTGCCGGCAGGGTTGTGCGGATTGCTGAGCAGAATCATGGCCGCTCCCTCTTTGCAAAGCTTCTCCAAACCATCATAATCCATGCGGTAGCGGCCGTTCTCCATAATCAGCGGATTGTACACCAGATTGCGGCCATGGTTTTTCACCGCATCAAAAAACGGAAAATAGACCGGCGGCTGAACAATCACCCTGTCGCCGGGATTGCTGAATGCCACCACCGACATAATGATGGCCGGAACAATGCCCGGTGTATAGGTTATCCACTCCTGCTTCACCTCCCAGTTGTGCCGGCGCTTCAGCCAGGCAATCAGCGCATTGAACCAGGCTTCGGTCCTGATGGAATAACCAAGTATTTCATGTTCAGCCCGTTTGCGGATGGCATTCATAATAAAGTCGGGCGTTCTGAAATCCATATCGGCCACCCACATGGGCAGTACCGCGGCATCGCCGAAAACCTGCTGCCGCAGATCGTATTTTACACTGGCGGTATTGCTCCGGTCAATTATCTCGTCGAAATTGTAGCGCATAATCAAAGGAGATTCAAAGTGGTTAAACAAGTAATACGAATTTTATTTACAATCGCTAATGCCGGTGGTTTAAATATCCAGAACAATTTAATATATTGATAATTGACCTTTTATATTTTCCCA
>LUZO01000550.1 GCA_001603685.1 Bacteroidales bacterium Bact_23 | reverse complement strand
GCCGGTGCCTGAGCGAAGTCGAAGGCGAGTCGAACCCGAGTCGAAGGCAGAGGCAGAAACAGAAGTAAAAAGGTAAAAGAGTAAAGTAAAAAGTAAGGTCCCGCCGATACTTGAGGTCTCCACGGTGCCTGAGCCGGTGGGTGAGCCGGTGCCTGAGCGAAGTCGAAGGCGAGTCGAACCCGAGTCGAACCCGAGTCGAAGGCGAGTCGAAGTCAGGAGAGGGCGGGGGGTGAGGTCAACTGCCGCGTAACACTTCATTCAGCAAACCAATCGTTTCAATTCCATATCGTCTGCAGGTCAAATGTCCAGGCTTTTTAGTCTGGACCGCATCCGCCAGAGGCGGACTCATCCGCCGCGGCGGAGCGCAGTCAGGTGCTTCATCCGCCGCGGCGGAGCGCCGACAGGCGCCTCAAATCTTCAAATCCTCAAATGTCACGGCCGCCAGGCCGGGACTTCAAATCTTCAAATCCGCCGGAGGTGGATTGAAATCAAATTCGTGTAACTTTGCACCCCGGAATTTTAATCTAATAAAAACATCATGGAAGAAGGAACACCGGTTCAGACAAACGAATACCAGGAATCGAAACCCAAATGCGGAAAAAACACCATTCTTACAATTACCAACCTGATTTTGCTGCTGGGACTGATTGTTTTATACTTTATCGTACTCAAACCCGGCAGGGTTGAAACCGCTACCCATCCCGCCATTCAGAAATCGGCACAGGGCGGGGTAACCATCGCCTACATCAACAGCGACAGCATCATGATCCACTACGAGCTGGTAAAGGAGATGCGCGCCACCCTCGAAACAAAAACCCGCTCCCTCGAAAGCGAACTGAAACGCAAGCAGTCGGCTTTTGAAAAGGACGCCGCCTACTTTGAAGAACAGGTCTCCAAAAAGACCATTTCGGAATCGTCGGCACAGGAAATCTACACCCAGTTGATGGTGGAGCAGCAGAAACTGTACGAACTCAGGGAGCAGTACGCCGCCGAGCTTTCGCGCCAAGAGTACGAACTAAATATGGTGCTGATGGATAGCCTCAACAACTTCCTGGAAAGGTACAACCGCCGGATGAACTTCGACTATATCTTCTCCTATGCCAACGGCGGCAGTATCCTCTCGGCCAACGACTCGCTCAACATCACCGGCGATGTTCTGAAGCAGTTGAATGCCTCCTACGCAAAATCGCATAAAAAGTGATCCGCTTCTCCCCTGCCTCACGGGCTGCTGCAATAGTGGCACTTTCGCTGCTGCTCCTTGCGGGATGCGGCAAAAAGAAGGTTGAGCAGCCGCAGGTGGTCGTCCCCCGCGAAGAGATGATCAGCCTGATGGCCGATATGGAGCTTACCGAAGCGGCACTCCGCTACCGGCAGGGAAGGCTTTCGCACGACAGCCTGAAAAAAATCACCGACCGGGCATTCGACTCCCTCTACACCTGGTACCGCATCAATCCGGAGGTTTTTAAGGAAAACCTCGCCTACTATCAGCACAACCTCGACGATTTCCAGAAGATGCTGGACGAAGTAATTCTCCGCCTGACCCGCGAAAAGGACAGCATCGCGAACCTCCCCCTGCTGACTAAGGATTCGTTGTTGTGAGGCCGGGGGCCGGAGGCCTCCGATGCCTGAGGCTCTCGCCGGTGCCTGAGCGAAGTCGAAGACAAGGCGGAAGCAAAGTGAGGTAAGAAGTAAGAAGTAAGAAGTAAGAAGTAAGAAGTAAGAAGTAAGAAGTAGTCCGCCGCGGCGGAGTAGGAGGTAAGAAGTAGGATTTCTCCGAAGCCTGAGGTTCTCGTGGTGGCTGAGCGGCGCCGAAGCCAATGCACCGACACTCCGCCGCGCCCACAAGTCCCGTAGGGACGGCATTATCGTTAGCAGGTCATTTCGGTCTGCAGGTCAAATGCCCCGGCCAAAAAGCCGGGACTGCATCCGCCAGAGGCGGACCGACGCCCTCAGGCGGAGAACCGCAAATGTTCGAAGCTGCAAGCTGAGAACCGCAAATCTTCAAATCCGCCGCAGGCGGGTCAAATCTTCAAATCCGCCGCGGCGGAGCGCCGCCAGGCGCCTCAAATCCTCAAATCAAAAATCTAAAATCCCTACTGTTTCACCGCCGTAGCCGTGTACCGGTTCTGATCGCCTCCGGCAGTAATCACATACTCCCAGTTCATGCCACTCTTTCCGGCGGCATTGCCGGTACCGCTTAGGAGAAATCCCGGAGCCATTTCCTGAACCGGAACGCTGATGCGGCTGGTCGTTACAATCCCATAAGCGGAATACTTGTTTCCGGCATTGCCGAAATTCTTCAGCAGCACCTGCGCCGAATTGCCCGGGTCGTACGATATAATAATGGTATAGCTGATGCCCAGCCCGCTTTTGTAACCCTCGTTTTCGGTCAGCCGCCAGGTTCCCACAACAGGTTCCCACAAACTTATCGCGCGGATCGCCGTAATCAGGATCAACCTCATCTTCGGGAATACACGATGAGAGCGCAAGGGCAAAAAGCAGGAACAATGCGGGAATCCGGAATTTCAGCCGTTTCATGGGGCAATGGTTTTTAAGGTTATGATGTGATTAATTCAAATTATATGCCATTTATTTCCTGTTGGATCCTTTCTTCACCAAAATCATCGGGTACTTTCATTCCGCCTGCAAAGATAATCTCCCGTCTCCGGATTTATTACAAATT
>LUZO01000549.1 GCA_001603685.1 Bacteroidales bacterium Bact_23 | reverse complement strand
ACTTGATTTTGTTAAGTGTAAAATATTAGTTTTGTAGCGCCTCAGGGAAAGAAAGTTAAAATTAACAAACTTTAAGCCTCTTTCGCTAGCTACTTTCCGCTGTTTTGGCGTAGTTTTTGCAGTGAAAATCAAGTCTCATTAAGTTAAATGCCATGAAAAAAATACTACTTTCTCTTATCGCAGGAATGCTGCTGCTGTCGTCGGCTTTTGCCCAGTCACTTGTTATTAAGGACAAAGAAGGCAATGATGTAAGCGGACAAACCATCACCACCTATTGTGCACCTGCCGAGGGCTTTTTCGCCCTGACACTGGATGTATTCAATGTTTCGGATGCAGCCAAAAATGTTATGATAAAGAAGTATGATGTTGAGATGGTTGAAGACTCATACTCAAACATTTGCTGGGTATCGTGCTATCCTCCCTTTGTGGCGGTAACCCCCGAGCATATTGAGATTGAAGCCGGCGGATTCTCTTCCAATTTTTCAGGGGACCTTACCTATGGCGATATTCAGGGAACATCCACCGTTAAGTACACCTTTTATGATATGGACAATGTGGCTGATTCAACCTCCATTGAAGTTGCCTATATCATCGGTACCCTGGGAATCGACAACAAACAGCTTGCAAAAATGTCAAGCATTTCAAACGCATACCCCAACCCCGCCGTTTCAACAACCTCCATTGATTATAAACTTCCTGCCGGCGTGCAAAGCGCTCAGATTAAGGTGGTTAACCTGCTTGGAAACACAATTCAGGAAATTTCTCTGAACAACAGCGAAGGAAAAGCCATCGTTGATGTGTCTAACCTCAGTAACGGAATTTATTTCTACACACTTTTGGTGAATAATTCTGCTGTAACAACACGAAAACTTGTTGTAAAGCGTTAATAAAAATAACTTGTTTAACTTGGATTACTTGTTTAGCTTAATGTAAGAAACTCCCCGGTATTGCCGGGGTTTTTCTTTTTAAAGAAGTATGGTACTGTATTTTAAACCATACCATGTTTTGGTTGAAAGGCAATGGAGTCGTAAGTGTTTTTTCCGATAATCATATTACAGCAGATATCCTCTCCGATGTTGCCGGAAATAAAAGTGGTTATTCTCGTAGTTTATTCGCGCGGCAATTGCAGAAAACAAAATAAATTCCTTAATTTTGAGTAATTAAATGCCCGGAATCATTATCCGTAGTCAGTATCCGTGCTTCATTTTCTGAGTGCAGGAGGGG
>LUZO01000548.1 GCA_001603685.1 Bacteroidales bacterium Bact_23 | reverse complement strand
AGAGACAGGCTATAAATAATGTCAGTTTAGTGTGTCTGGTAATCCTCAAATATAAGTGAATCTCAGGAAGCTCGTCAAAATAGTTATTAACAGTATGATTTTCATTTATTATTAATATGATGGCAGCTAATATGTTCGCACTGTTTACAACCGGTACTGGTGGAAAGTTCTGTGGTTTGATGCAGCGGGTGTTTTTGAGAATGGTGAAAGCAATAAAAATACCCCGGATTACGGTTTGCAGGCCATAACCCGGGGCCGGTAATTGTTACATTTCCAGTTGTGGTGCTTTTATTTTATTACCACCATTTTTGTTCTTACGGCTACCTGATTGTTTATATTCAAAGTACATAGATAAATGCCTGCCGGCAGGTGTGCCGTGCTGTAATCTATCTGATGTTCACCCGCTTCGTAGAAGCCTGAAACTACCGTTCCGGCTGTTTTACCGCTTATATCGGCTATGGTAAGGGCGATATTTCCCGGAGTGGTCAGGTTGAAACGGAACCGGGTATGTTCGTTTGCCGGGTTGGGGAAATTGGATAACTGTGTTGTTTTAGCGCCTGCAGGCTGCAAACCGGAGGCAACTACCAGGGCTGTGGGGGCAAAGTAGAGCGAACCTCCGTTTGCGGGGCTTTTATCGTTTGGCTCCACCACTACAAAGATATTCCCGTTGAAGGTAATGGCCGACGAAGTCACAATTCCATCCGGCAGTCCGTTGATAATGAGGGGCTCCCAGTTGGTGCCGTTTTCGGTTATAAAATAGTTCTTTTCTCCGAAAGCAAAAAAAGTGCCGGTAATAAAATCGATGTCAAACTGTTTGATTTTTATTCCTGTAAGGTCGGAAATCCAGGTCTGTCCGAAATCGCTTGTGAGGTAAACTCCGAAATCGGTGGCGATTATAATACTTCCTTCGCCGGGAAGTATATGATTTACTTTTAGTGATTCGCCGGTAAGCGGGCCGCTTATGTTCTGCCACGATGAGGTGCCCGGATTCCATTTAAAAATTCCGTTATTCGTACCCAGCAGCGTTACATAATTGTCAGGCGACACTTCGTAGTTGGTTATACTATTGATGATCAGGGCATCTCCCGAAAGTCCGCTGTTCCGGGCTGTCCAACTGTACGGATAAGCGTTGGGAGCGGTGTAAACGCCTCCTCCGTTTGTTCCGATTATCACAATTCCATCGTCTTCGTTGAAGTTCCCGAATGCGGTGATGTCGTTGTTTGCAAGACCCGGTGTAAAGCTTTGGTAGCTGTTGCTTTGAACCAATGCAAACAACCCTCCGGTAGTTCCGGCAATCACCACATCATCCGGATTTCCCATAATAAAGTTAATGTTCTTATTTCCAATGTTGTATGTGATATTTGTCCAGGATGCTCCCTGGTTGTCGGAGTAGAAGAGGCCGTCGCCCCATGTTCCGGCCAGCAGACCATCGTCTTCGGAGTAGGCCGGAACAATGTAACTAACCGGTTTGGTTATCCCCGGAATGGATACCGGCTGCCATTGTGCAATGGCTGCATGGCAGATTACCAGAACCACCGCTGTAAAGAGTAGAGATCTTTTCATAAAAAACAGATGTTAGATGTTAGAAATAAAACTTAATGTTGAACGGTTACCTGCAGGCAGAATTAGTAAAACAAACCTTGATTTTTGAATCAGATAAAAAACTGTAAAGGAAAATGAATGTTCAGGTAAACGGGTGAGTACGAAACAGGAGAAGGGAGCTGCTTTCAGCAAATAACTGAATAACAAGTATATATAATAACTCAGGTTAAAATTTAATCAAAAAAATCACTATAAGTAGGTAGTTAAATACCTACTTATAGGTAATTAATGAAAATCGGATAAATAATTAGTTTACAACTTTTTACA
>LUZO01000547.1 GCA_001603685.1 Bacteroidales bacterium Bact_23 | reverse complement strand
GTCCAAACGATATGACCTGATTGAAGGGATTAAGACTTTTTTTAGTTTAAGTCAAGTAGGTAAAAAAACCATTTTTCGTCCAAACGATATGACCTGATTGAAGGGATTAAGACAGGAGGATATTTCCGCTACAAGCTCCTCCCTTGAATATTGTCCAAACGATATGACCTGATTGAAGGGATTAAGACTTACCATCGGAAAAGTACATCACAACCTTGCTCGCATGATGTCCAAACGATATGACCTGATTGAAGGGATTAAGACACCTTTTACAAAAACTTATTGACATTGTTAAAAAAAAGTCCAAACGATATGACCTGATTGAAGGGATTAAGACAACAACTCTTCTGCTACATCATACGCGTTGTATGTGTCCAAACGATATGACCTGATTGAAGGGATTAAGACTACGATAGCAAGTAAGTAAATTGCATTTTCCATGATGCACCAGTCCAAACGATATGACCTGATTGAAGGGATTAAGACCCATTGTTTCTGCTCACAAGAGAGAGCAATTGCTCTGTCCAAACGATATGACCTGATTGAAGGGATTAAGACTGGAAGATTTCTGCTATACAGCAAGTAAAGGTGTTGTCCAAACGATATGACCTGATTGAAGGGATTAAGACGGAAGGAAAGCACGTACTTGCACCTCCCTACATCATGTCCAAACGATATGACCTGATTGAAGGGATTAAGACATCCGCTACTCGAACCATATGGCCCGACTACTCCGGGTCCAAACGATATGACCTGATTGAAGGGATTAAGACTAGGCCACCTTGTAGTTTCCAGTTTCGGAGATATTCGTCCAAACGATATGACCTGATTGAAGGGATTAAGACCACACTGTCACTGTGGGAGGCGGGCCGGATTGCCCGTCCAAACGATATGACCTGATTGAAGGGATTAAGACGTCATAATGCCGAAGGCTTCTGCCTCCATAACTTCCGTCCAAACGATATGACCTGATTGAAGGGATTAAGACTCAGAATAATCCGACAAATCATTCAACAGTAAGTCCGTCCAAACGATATGACCTGATTGAAGGGATTAAGACTTGTGACAACTTGTATAAAATTGCATTCTATACCATCCTGTCCAAACGATATGACCTGATTGAAGGGATTAAGACAAAAGCTAAATTGCGTTTTCCATGCTGAACCATCCGTCCAAACGATATGACCTGATTGAAGGGATTAAGACCCCGTTATTGACGCTATAGCGTCAACTTCTTCCCACGTCCAAACGATATGACCTGATTGAAGGGATTAAGACATCCTCAGAGAGATTGAAAAGCCTTAAAATCTTTTTGTCCAAACGATATGACCTGATTGAAGGGATTAAGACTCGATTTGGGCGGTCATTTTGAGGCCCCCTGCTGGTCCAAACGATATGACCTGATTGAAGGGATTAAGCCCCAAGCTCATGATAAAATTGTAACCAAGGCCTTGATGTGTCCAAACGATATGACCTGATTGAAGGGATTAAGCCCCAGGGTCTCTAGTGAATCCTACAACATAGGATAGCTGTCCAAACGATATGACCTGATTGAAGGGATTAAGACCTCATCGCCGTAGTGAATATACTCAGCCATGCCGAATGTCCAAACGATATGACCTGATTGAAGGGATTAAGACACTTCCGGATTTT
>LUZO01000546.1 GCA_001603685.1 Bacteroidales bacterium Bact_23 | reverse complement strand
AATCAAGGAGCTAACTTTATCAGAGTTGTACAAAGTCTAAACTCTTCTACTATGCTTGAGTACTTTGATTTGAATTATTTTTATGAGTTTCTATCACCTAATTGGCCGCCAAATCCAATGCTTCCGAATAATGATATTGACTGTTTCAGTTGGGATCCATGGCACTTGTATGAAGATCTATTCTGGCCATATCTTGAAACTGAATTGTTTGATGCCTGGAATTTAAACACGGGTAGTCCAGAAATAATTGTGGCAAATCTTGATAATGGTATATTTTTGGAGCACTATGATTTGGGAGATGGACACGATGGTTATTCAAACATCTGGACAAACAGCAAGGAAATTCCTGGCAACAATATTGATGATGATAATAATGGATATGTTGATGATTATTATGGGTGGAATTTCACCACATACTATGTTAATTGGGGGGATAACGATGTATCACATTCAATACCGCAAGAATACACACATGGAAGCATGACCGGATCTATTATTGCAGCTAAAACTAACAATGGACCAACATACAATGAATTTGGTGTTTTTGGTGTTGCCGGAGGATGGGGAAACAGAGGTGTAAGGCTTATGAATATTAAAGTCGGTATTAGTCATTATACTTTAGCAGCGTCAATACCATTTGCAATTGAATATGCTTGTCAAAATGGAGCAAAAGTTGTAAATATGCCATTTGGAGGAGCTTATTCACAAGCAGTTGAGAGTGAAATAAGCTATTGGAATAGCCGAGGAGTTGTGTTTGTTGCAGCAGTAGGGAATAATGATAGTCCATATGGCATCACATATCCTGCAAACTATGATGAAGTTATTTCGGTTGGTGCTACACAATTTAAATCTAACAGCGAATATAGATGGTTTGGTTACAATAATGACTATAATTGGGGCTCAAACTTTCTTGAAAACGCATGTGCAGTTGATATTATGGCACCATGTAGCCCTATGAGTATTTCTGCAATTGGGCAAGATGATTTTTTTTGGAACACAATAGATTTCTACGGAAACTCTAATATTTCTTCGGCCAGCACCTCTGCAGCATGTTCTTTTGTAAGTGGAGTAGTAGCTCTTATGTTATCGGCAGATCCCTGCTTAACTCCCGATGAAATCAGATTGATTTTAAGAGAAACCGCTGATAAACTTACGGGAGAAACCGAATATGAAATGTACAACTACAATTCAATACCAGGCGCATTTGGTTGCAGTGATAAAATGGGGTATGGCCGAATTAATGCAAAAAGTGCACTGGAAAGTATAATTACCAATAGGCCAATTATTATTTCAGGAGTTGTTGAACCATGGACAAATGATACCAGTATTTTTCATAATATTACAATTGAACAAAATGGGGTACTTGAAATCAACAACTGTGAAATATCATTTGCCCCAGAAATAAAAATTATAATCCATGAAGGTGGTACACTAATAGTTAACAACAGTGTATTGACTGGACTGTGTGATGCAACCTGGCAAGGAATCGAGGTTTGGGGGAATAGCTCGGCAAATCAATGGCCGGATGC
>LUZO01000545.1 GCA_001603685.1 Bacteroidales bacterium Bact_23 | reverse complement strand
CAAAGTAACAGAATAAATAGATACCACAGTTTTAATATCAGACGAAAAAATTATAACGAGGTAGAAATGAGGCTTTTCAAATATTATGTATTTTTGCCGTCCCAATCCCGAAAGGGGTTTTCACCATATAAAAGCACATTATCGTGGAACCAAAACGCAAACTTTATATAGAAACCTATGGCTGTCAGATGAATTTCTCAGATTCACAGATTGTTGGGTCGATCATGACCGACCATGATTTTGAGACAACTGACAACCTGGCCGATGCCGATCTTATCTTTGTGAACACCTGCTCCATCAGGGATAATGCCGAGAAGCGCGTCAGAGCGCGGCTTCAGGAGTTTAAACGCTACAAAAAGCAGAAACCCGGATTAATAATAGGTGTACTTGGGTGCATGGCCGAGCGGTTGAAAGAGCAATTGATTGAGGAGGAGAAGATGGTTGATGTAATTGTGGGTCCCGATGCCTACCGCGACCTTCCGCGCCTGCTCAGCGTTGCCGAAAGCGGGCAGAAAGCCATCAATGTGATCCTCTCGGCCGACGAAACCTATGCCGACATAAACCCGGTGAGGCTCGACAATAACGGTGTTTCGGCATTTATCTCCATTATGCGGGGATGCGAGAACTTCTGCTCCTATTGTGTGGTTCCGTACACCCGCGGCAGAGAACGCAGTCGCGACCCGCAGACCATTGTGAGGGAAGCTGAGGAGCTGTTCAGCGAAGGATATCGTGAGGTTACGCTGCTGGGGCAGAATGTAAACTCTTACAAGTGGGATGACGGAACCGGCTTTGCCCAACTTCTGGAGCGGGTGGCAAAGGTAAATCCGCTGCTGAGGGTAAGGTTTGCCACTTCACACCCCAAAGACCTGACGGATGAGCTGCTTCACACCATGGCAGCTTACCCCAACATCTGCCGCTCCATTCACCTGCCGGTACAATCGGGAAGCGACCGCATGCTGAAGCTGATGAACCGTAAATACACCCGCGAATGGTACAGACAGCGGATTGAAGCCATCAGGCAAATCCTGCCCGGGTGCGCCATTTCAACCGACATTATTGCGGGCTTCTGCACCGAAACGGAAGAGGACCATCAGGATACGCTTGAAATGATGCGCTGGGCCGGCTATGATTATGCCTTTATGTTCAAGTATTCGGAACGCCCCGACACCCTGGCCCACAAAAGATATAAGGACGATGTTCCCGACGAGGTGAAAAGCAGGCGACTGCAGGAGATCATTGAGCTTCAGCAGGAGTTGTCGTTCCGCAGCAACCATGCTGACATTGGCAAAACATTCGAGGTGCTTGCCGAAAGCGTTTCGAAAAAATCAGGGAGTGAGCTTTCGGGCAGAAACAGCCAGAATAAAGTGGTGGTTTTCGCCAGAGAGAACTTCAAACCAGGCGATTATGTGCAGGTGCGGATTACCTCATGCACTCCCGCCACACTTAGGGGAAAAGTAGTAAAAGAACTGCACAACGGACACAATCCCGGCGCACTGAAATAATCTGCGTATCTGATGAATGACGGAAGCCCGGAAACAAAAAAACTTCTTAAAAAGAACCGTTTCTAAAGCTAAAATCAAT
>LUZO01000544.1 GCA_001603685.1 Bacteroidales bacterium Bact_23 | reverse complement strand
GGTTTACGACATCAAAGGTGCCGGTGCGGCATCCCCCTACCAGTTTTTCGCCACCGACAGCACCCGCCACTTTATCCGCGGCGCACTCTACTTCAACATTATCCCCAACAACGACTCCCTCGCTCCGGTAATTCAATTTCTGAAAGAAGATATCTATCATATGCTGCAAACGCTGGAGTGGAACGATGTGGAAACGCGAAGTAAGATTGAAAAGTAATCCGCCGCCGCGGAGATTAAAGTAATTCGCCGCCGCGGAGCGCTGCCAGGCGCTTCAAATGCACCGTCAGGCACTTCAAATGCGCCGCAGGCGCTGCAAATCTTCATCCGCCGCGGCGGATCAAATTTTCAATCCCGCCTCCGGCGCAACTTTTTTTTGCCATAAATCCCAAAATAACTACTTTTATATCTTCAAAACCAACCTGAATCATCACATCAGGATTTATCCATTTTTTGTAACCACATACAATCAGCAGATATGAAAGATCAACACAACAGCCGCCGCGATTTCCTGAAGCTTGCCGCATTGGGAACCGCCGCTCTGGGGCTTGGAACCACAGGAAACCTCCTCGCCGGAGAAGCAAACCGTTTGTCAACCCTCAGGCCTGCCGGCAACAAATCGGTGATGGGCCTGACCTGCAAACCCCTGGATATCGTCAGAATCGCACTTATCGGATTGGGAATGAGGGGCGAAGATGCCGTTAGAAGGCTGTTACAGATCGAAGGGGTGAAAATCAATGCCGTATGCGATCTGATCCCCGAATTTGTGAAGGAAGCAAACAATAAAATCACCAAAGCCGGACATAAACCGGCAGCGGAATACACCGGCGAAACCGACTGGATGAAGGTGTGTGAACGCGACGACATCGACCTGGTTTACACCTGTACCCCGTGGTATCTGCATACCCCTATTGCCGTTCATGCCATGAAACACGGCAAGCATGCAGCGCTTGAAGTTCCCGCAGCCATGACAATGGAAGAGTGCTGGCAACTGGTTGATACGGCCGAGGAGACCCGGCTCCACTGTATGATGCTCGAAAACTGCTGCTACGATTTCTTTGAACTGGCAACCCTGAATATGGCGCGAAACGGCGTGTTCGGCGAGATTCTGCATGGCGAAGGCGCTTATATCCACGACCTGCGCGATCTGAAATTCCGCAAACAGAGCGAAGGCGGTTACTACAACTTCTGGAGGCTTGAGTATGCCAAAAAGCACAACGGCAACCTCTACCCTACCCACGGACTCGGCCCCATCGCTCAGATTATGAACATCAACCGCGGCGACCGCTTCGATTACCTCACTTCCATGTCAACCAAACAGGCCGGAATGAGCCTCTATGCAGCGGAGAAATTCGGCCCCGCTTCGGAACAGGCACTAACCCCCTACAAACTGGGCGATATGAATACCACCCTGCTGCACACCGTGAAAGGCCATACCATGATGATTCAGCACGATACCACCAGCCCCAGGCCTTACGACAGGCTGCACCTGCTGAGCGGCACAAAGGGAATGGCACGCAAATGGCCCAAACCGGCAATCGCGCTTGAACCCAATGCACACCAGTTTCTGAAAGAGGAAGAGTTCGACAAGCTGATGAAACAGTACGAACATCCGCTATCGCGGCAAATCGGCGAAAAAGCCCGTAAGGTTGGCGGACACGGCGGTATGGACTTTATTATGGACTACAGGCTTATCTACTGCCTGCGCAACGGACTGCCCCTCGATCAGGATGTTTATGATGCCGCAGTATGGTCGTGCCTGTTGCCGCTTACCGAACAATCAGTAAACAACCGCTCAGCAAGCGTGGATGTCCCCGACTTTACACGAGGTGCATGGGAAACCGCAAAACCCTGGCCGGTGGTAACCGTGGATTGATCCTGTAAAAAGTTGTAAACTAATTATTTATCCGATTTTCATTAATTACCTATAAG
>LUZO01000543.1 GCA_001603685.1 Bacteroidales bacterium Bact_23 | reverse complement strand
GGTATGTACCGGATTCATTTACTTGTAATTGTTCGAAATATCAGCAATATAAATGATAATCAATATATTGAAGGTTATTAAGTATTTCGGATAAAACGGCAAAAGTTTGGTCTGTTTCAATTATTTCTGTAATATTGTTGTCCTGTATTGTTAAAATGTGTTAATTTTACCTGATTTTTAGGCTTGTCGGAATTGTTCTGAAAGCTAAGTTGTATTTGACTGAATTCCAACTAACACAAAATAATTTAAAACACTAAAACTTAACCCCATGCGAAAAAATTTGCTATTTAGTCTTCTCATTGGCTTACTGATTGGTTGCGCGGGCAATACTGAAAAATCGACCGACTCCTCTTCCGAAGCTGCAACTGCTCAACAGGAAGAGCAGATGCCGAAATACGACAAGGTTGACGGTGTTGCCGTTGATATGACAAATAAGGGAATCGGGCCTGTAAAATCGGTCACCCTTCCGGAAACCATCGATCAGAATCTGGCTAAAGAAGGAGAAAAGATTTATAACCTTTATTGCCTTGCCTGCCATAAGGTAGATAAGAAATTCATCGGTCCTGCTCCGGTTGGTGTTCTTGAAAGGCGTTCACCTGAATGGGTCATGAATATGATAATCGACCCGGAAGGAATGGTTGCCAACGATCCCATTGCCAGGCAACTGCTTATCGAATACAATGGATCACCAATGGCAAACCAGGGAATTGATGAGGAGAAAGCAAGGGCCATTCTTGAATATTTCCGCACTTTGTAAACCCATTCACATCAAAATAAAATTAACCACCTAAAACTTACATTATGAAGCGTTTAATTGGCTTGATCAGTATCCTTGCAGCCATTGTTTTAATTTCGGCATGCAACCCCGGAGGAGGCTCCGGCGACAGCTCTTTCAACAAGAAAAGCGCTGCTGAAAAGGTGTATGTTGCACCGGGCGAGTATGATGAGTTCTACGGATTCCTCTCGGGAGGATTCAGCGGACAGCTCTACACCTACGGTTTTCCGTCAACCAGGCTGCTGAAGATTATCCCTGTATTTTCACAGGATCCTCAGACCGGCTGGGGCTATACCGAAGAGAGTAAACCAATGCTGCAAACATCCTGGGGATTTGTTCCGTGGGATGACCTTCACCATCCGGATATCTCGCAGACAAACGGCGAGCTTGACGGACGCTGGGTTTTTGTTAATGCCAACAATACCCCTCGTATTGCCCGCGTTGATCTGAAAGATTTCAGCACTGCCGAAATCATCGAAATACCCAACAGCGCCGGAAACCACAGCTCTTCGTTTATTACCGAAAACACCGAGTATGTTGTTGCCGGTACCCGTTTTGGAGTTCCCATTCCTCAGCGCGACATGCCCATTGAGGAGTACAAAGGAAATTTCAAGGCTTCTCTCTCATTTATCAGTGTTGATAAAGAGTCCGGAGATATGGACCTTGCCTTCCAGATCAGGATGCCGGGTTTTAACTATGACCTCTCACACCCCGGCCGCAACAAATCGCACGGATGGTTCTTCTTTACCACCTATAACACCGAAGAGGCTCACACCCTGCTCGAGGCGCATGCTTCACAGAATGATAAGGACTTTGTTGCCGCCATTAACTGGAAGAAAGCTGAAGAGCTGATCAAGGAGGGAAAGGGCGTTGTAGAAAATGTAAAATACGCTCATAATAAGTTTGATTCAAAAACCCATCAGGGAATTCATACCATGAAGGATAAGGTGCTGGTTCTTGATGCCTCCACAAACCCCGGACTGGTTTACCTTATTCCTTCGGCAAAATCACCCCACGGATGTGATGTTGATCCGACCGGAGAATACATCATCAGCAACGGTAAACTGTCATCGAACCTGGTGGTTCACTCCTTCACCAAAATTCAGAATGCCATTGAAAACAACCTTTTCGACGGCGAAGCTTACGGAATTCCCATCCTGAAGTTCGAAGAAACCATCGCCGGCATCGTTGAGCAGCCCGGTATCGGACCTCTCCACACTGAGTTCGACGGTAAAGGATTTGCCTACACCACTTTCTTCGTTTCATCGGAAGTTGTAAAATGGAAAGTTGAAACCCGCGAGGTAATCGACCGCAAACCTACCTACTACTCACCCGGACACCTCTGCATCCCCGGCGGTAACAGCAGGAAGCCGGAAGGCAAGTATGTACTGGTTATGAACAAGATTACCAAAGACAGGTACCTGCCTGTAGGTCCGGAACTCAACCAGTCGGCACAGCTGTTCGACATTACCGGAGAGAAAATGGAACTTCTGATCGACTTCCCGACAATCGGAGAGCCGCACTATGCAGCCATGATCAATGCCGACAAGGTTAAGGATAAAACCCTGAAGATTTACGATCTTGGCGAAAACCAGCACCCGCGCGTAGCCCGCGGCCCTGAGATGGTTCGCGTTGAGCGCGATGGCAAAAATGTTCATATTTACATGACCATGATCAGAAGCCACTTCAACCCCGACAACATCCAGGGAATTAAGGTTGGCGATAAGGTTTATTTCCATGTAACCAACATCGAGCAGGATTACGATATTCCGCACGGCATTGGTATTTTGGGAGCATTAACCTCTGAAATGCTTATCGTACCCGGAAAAACCGAAACAATAGTTTGGGAACCGCAGGCCGAGGGCGTTTATCCGTTCTACTGCACCGACTTCTGCTCAGCGCTGCACCAGGAGATGCAGGGTTACATCAGGGTATCGGCTGCAAACTCCAATGTTAAACTGTCCTGGTCGCTGGACAACGAAAAGTACGAATAGTCCTTTAAATATTTAATTACCGGAAGAGCG
>LUZO01000542.1 GCA_001603685.1 Bacteroidales bacterium Bact_23 | reverse complement strand
GTTCACGGCAGTAACAAATACCGGAACCACAAGTCTCGGAGTGTAATATATCGGCGGATTTGTATTGTAAAAGTAGGTGATTACCTGGCCGCCGTCATTTCGGAAATGACCATATTGCAGCGGATTTGCTGAAAATGTATTCTTTGCTTCAAGGTTGGTCGAACCTTGTGAAGAATTAATCATTGGATTGTCGTTCACATCTTTTTTAGCGACAATAAAATCAATATCATTGTTTTGATTGTTGTTACACATAAAACTTAGACCGTTTAAATCATCAAATGGTCTATTTCTGTTTTGTCCATCAGCATAGTTTCCGTAACTCAAGCCTGTAAAGCTGTTTCTATAGATAACATCCGCTTCGGATTTGCCATCCTTGCACCTTATGCCAATATAAAGTCCTTGCGGCGCACCTACATTTTTACAGAAATCATTTTCTTCGATGATAAATCCATTACTCTGAATCATACTAATTCCATAGGAGGGTGCTCCTGATGTGTTACAGTTTCCATCGTCGCTGTAATTTGGTCCTATCCTGAAGTTGCAAAACAGAATAGACTGTTTTTCAACACCGTTTACCATTACTCCAATTGTATTTCCGGTAAAGTCTGCACGATTCACTGTAAATGTGTATGAACCGCTGCTTTTGTGTGCATATATTCCTCTGTAAAAGCCCTCGAAGCTACTTCTGTCATAATCACACGATCCCATATGCGCTGTAATACACCGTGCTTCTACTGAGAATGCGGAATTATAGGAAGAGATAGCCATATTGTATTTATCTATTCCATCGGCAAGTGGCGAAAGAGTAAAGTCGCAACCAATAAACCGAATTCCATTTACATGGC
>LUZO01000541.1 GCA_001603685.1 Bacteroidales bacterium Bact_23 | reverse complement strand
GTGGGCTCGGAGATGTGTATAAGAGACAGTAATAACATAGAAACGCTGCGACATAAATATATATCACAGCGTTTCATCCGAGCCAACAAATTACAGAATCATCTGAGATAACTTAATTTCATTTATTATCCCAAGGTTCTAATTTACTATCCTTATCGCCGATTTTCCATTGCCCACCTGAACGACTTCGATATGGGTAGCAATCCTTTCCTTGAGTTCAGCCAGGTGCGAAATGATGCCGATGATTTTCCCTTCGCTCTGCAGATTCGAGAGGGCCGAAAGGGCAACATCCAGATATCCGGAATCCAGGGTACCGAAGCCTTCGTCAATAAACATCGTATCAATGCGCATATTCCTGCCGGCCATATTGGCCAGGCCGAGCGCCATAGAGAGCGACATGATAAATGTTTCGCCGCCGGAGAGGTTGTTGGCCGTGCGCTCCTCGCCATCCTGATACTTGTCGATAACGGACAGTTCAAAGGGATTGGATGTATCCTCCGAGCGTTTCAGGATATAGCGGTCCGACATCTTTTCCAACTGCCGGTTGGCCAGTGCAATCAGATGTTCAAAAGTAAGCGACTGGGCAAAGTTGCGGTACTTCTTTCCGTCACCCGAGCCAATCAGCAAGTTTAATGAGCTCCAGTTATTCAAAACCTTCTGCTGGCGCTCCTTCTCCGCCAGTTTTTCCCTGTTGGCTGCCAGATTGCTTTCATTTACCCTTAACTCCTGGTTTATTGCGCCGATTTCTTCCGACAGCCGCATGGATTCCGTCTTCATCCCATCGTTTTCCGATTGAAGTTCTTCAGCGGTTTTCCCGGTCAGTCTCTGTTCCTCTTTGGCGTTCAGCTCTTTCTCCTTTTCCCGGATTACCGCTTTGCTGTTTAGCAGAGCGGTACCGGCCGCCGATTTCGCCTCTTCGGCAACTTCCCTATCCTTTTCGGCTTTTGCGAGCAGCGCTTTCATTCTGTCCTCTTCTTCCTGAACCGATTTTTCGCCAAACAGCTCTTTCCGGCTTGTCTCCAGCTTCTCCTTCTCCTTTTCGATTCCGGTCTTTTCTTCCTCTTTCTTTTTAAGCTGATCCTGTTTGTTCAGAATATCCTTTTCGCTCAAAGCAATACCGGTATTCAGTTTTTCAATGGCTTTTTCCAGATTTTCCCTGTCCTGCTTGTTGGTATTCCACAAATTCAGGGCATTTTGCAGCCCTTCCATTGTTTTTACGCCATAGTCCATCATCCTGTTTTCTAGCAATCCCCGGTTTTGCTCAAATTTTTCTGTATCCGCAGCCAGGCTCTCTTTCTTATCTTCCAATTGCTGAATGGCAAGCTGCAGCGACTGATTTTTCTCCGCTTTGTTCCGCTCAGCCGCTTCCTTTTTCTTCTGAAGGCCGGGAATCACCACATCCCTCAGATGATCAATCTCTTTTACCAGTGCCGAGGCGTTTTTAATAAGCTCCCCAATCCGGTTGTACTCGTTCCGGATTTCCGCTCCGGTCATTTTAAGCTCTTCAATATCCGGTTCTCTTTTATCAAGCGTATATTTATGGATTTCGGAAAGGATTTCTCCTTTTCTGATCTGATTTTCAGCCAGTAGCAGCTCTTTATCCTGTTTGTTTTTCAGGCTGCTCTCCCCCAGTGCGACCGTTCTCGCACGCGAAGCGTTATCTTTTAAAATCCCGGCTTCAAGCTCTTTCTGCCGGAGTTTTAGTTGCCTAAGTTCTTCTTCCCTGTCGCCAATTTGCGGAACATTTCCCTCTGCATAGGGATGTTCCAGCGCGCCGCACAGCGGGCAGGGCTTTCCGTCCTCAAGCTCATGTCGGTGCTGTTCAAGGCTCTGAACCACCCTGCTCAGTTCAATATTCTCTTCCAGCAGCCTTATCTGTTCATCAAACCCCTCAGATTTTGCCTTGTTAGCAGCAATTCCTTCCGACAACCGCTTTTCCTCCTCACCGGCTTCCACAATCTTTTTTGAGAGCTCCGCTATCTCCTCCTCCCCTTTTTTAATGGCGCTTTTCACCTCCATCAGGGCGTTGATGGCCACACCATAATTATTAAGGTTCGTCAATTCAGCCTGATAATCCGAGAGTTCCTTATTGCCAAGGATTTCAGTTTTTTTGTTTCGCTTATCATCGAGCTCCCTTTGCCTGGCAGCAAGTTCACTTTCAGCCTTTGTCAGTTCTTCGGCTGCTTTATCAAATTCCGACTTTTTCGTTGCTGTCGTTTCCTCTGATTTTTTGATTTCAACCCTCCGGCTCCTGAGCTCCTCCCCTACCTTTTCAAGCAATTTATGCTCATTTTCAATGGCATTGAAGTTAAAAACCAATGATTCAAAATGCTGATTTTCGGCGCTCCACCCCTTCTTCTCTTCAAGCAATTCTTCCGATTTCTTCAGCTCTCCTTTTTGATTTTCAACTGTTTTGGTAAGATCCCGGAGTTCATTGCCAAGGGTTTCAATGGTTTTCAGGACCGGAGCCAGCAGCTTCTTTTTCTCCCCGATCTGCACATCCAGCTCCCTTACCTGATTGAGTACCGGAGTAATGGCTTCCATTTCGCTTTTCACATCATTCAGCCCTTTCAATGCCGCTTCAAGATTCATCTGCGCTCCGGCAAAGGCCTCTTCCAGTTCAGGCAATCCCTCTTTCTTCTCCCCGATTACCTTCCGGATGGCAGCCATATCGCCGAGCCATTTTATGGCCTCGCCAATGGTTTGCAGCTCCCTGTCCATGCGATTCTTTTCTTCGGAAAGAAGGGCAATTTTTTCCTGTTTTTCACCAATCTCGGCATCCGTGAGTAGCCTGATCTGCTCCAGGGCAATGCTGATATCCTTCAGTTTCTGAGCCTCTTCCTTAAACTTCTCGTAAACCTTTTGCGAAATAATTCCATAAATCTCCGTTCCGGTAATTTGTTCCAGAAGCTCTCCCTTTTCATTCTGTTTTGCCTTCAGAAAAGCTGCAAAGCTCCCCTGAGCCAGCAGAATCACTTTGGTAAACTGCTCAAAGGTTAATCCCATGATACTGACAATCTCAGTATCGCAGGTCCGCACCTGATCGGCAATAATCCGGTCTTCCGCGTCTGCAATGCTTCTCCTCACCTGTTTCAGGGTATTGTTACGGGTTCTTTCCTGGCTCCACGACGACTTCCAGACCCGACCGTTCACTTCAAAAACCACTTCCGAATAGCTGTCTTTCTCACCTCTGGTCATTACTGGGTTTTCGGAACCGGTAATATCCACCCTGGGAGTTTTTCCGTAGAGGGCGATCGAAATGGCATCCAGAATCGAGCTTTTGCCGGCACCCGTTTTTCCGGTTATGGCAAACAGGCCGTCGTTGGTGAAAACCGGCGAAGTAAAATCAATTTCATTCTCTCCTGCCAGGGAGTTTATATTCTTGAATTTCAGTTTTAATATCCTCATAACCTCTTAATTATTTTCATGAATACCATTAAGAATTTGCTGATAAAGCCCTCTCAGCCTCGTTTTTGCCTCATCCGTGAAATCGTTCTTCTCAAGCAGGATGTCAAAGACCTCCGCTTCATCAAGCGTATCCAGCGATTCCGAATAGTCGTCAACCGATAGCAACTGATCTATGTATTGCCGGTTCTGGAACTTCAGCACCTCGATTTTTGAATTCTCCGCCTGTTCCTTCACCCAGGTTGAGAAATCGGGAAAAAGATCTTTTCCTTCATAAATTACCTCTGCCCAGACCGTTTCATCCAGCTTTTTCAGCTCATTCAGGCGGCTCTCAATCTGCTGTTTGTCACCTCTTACCGATTCGAGGCGCTGAAACAGCGGAACTTCCACTTTCGTGATGGTTTGCTTTCCACTGAAATCAACCAGATAAACACATTTCTTCTGTCCGGCCTCGCCAAAACCCATCGGAATGGGCGATCCGCAATAGCGGATATGCTCCCTGATGTCCGAAGGAATGTGGTAATGCCCCAGCGCCACATAATTAAAGGTATCCGGAAATATATCCGAGCCCACCCCTTCGATGTTGCCGATGTAAACCTCCCTGACGCCATCATCATCGTTGCGCAAACCGCCCACAACCGAGAGATGACCGGTGGCAACAATGGGTAAATCTCTCTGTAACTCCTGCCTTTTCAACTCCGCAAGTGCGGCAATTTCCTGATAGTGTTTTTTAATGCTTTCATTGATTTTTGCCGAACGATCGCTGTAGCTCATTCCCTCCGCGAAGCGGCTGATATCCCGCTCACGGAGGAAGGGTACGGCACAGACAATAAGCGCCGGAGCGCCATGCTCATCGTTCAGAACCAGAATCTCATCTTCGGTATTCTCCGTTGCATTGCCAACCACCACCACATCCAAAGCCGCCAGCACCACTTTCGGGGCATTCAGGAAACTGGGAGAATCGTGGTTTCCACCGGTTACGACCACATAACGGCAACCCGAATTCCTGACCCTGATCAGAAAATCGTAATACATTTTCTGGGAGGCAATGCCCGGGGCCGAAGTATCAAAAACATCGCCCGCAATCAGCAGTGCATCCACCGCATTTTCCTTAATGGTTTCCAGCAGCCAGCCCAGAAATGCCTGATGCTCCTCAAACCTGTCCTTTTTTGAATACAGCGTTCTGCCCAGATGCCAGTCTGAAGTGTGAAGAATTTTCATAATTGCTTTTTAATTTTTATTACCTGATTATTTAC
>LUZO01000540.1 GCA_001603685.1 Bacteroidales bacterium Bact_23 | reverse complement strand
CTTCTAAACAGGCCTTATAAGAATATAGGATCAAAAATATTAGAAAAGTCTGATCGGATTATCTGCGACTCAGACTACGAAAAGCGGTTAATCGAAAAGAATTTTGGAAATAAATATAATATAGAAATAATCCCAAGTGGAGTAGATTTGAAGAGGATCAGGGACGCAAAGCCTCTTGAAATAGGAGAAAATTTCATGCTATATCTGGGAAGGCTGGACAGGTATAAGAACGTTCAGGCTGCCATTCGGGCGATGGTATATCTTCCTGATAATTTTTACTTTTATATCGGTGGCACAGGTGATTACCTTGGAGAGCTGAAGCGGCTGATAGAGAGGCGCAATCTTTCTGGAAGGGTGAAGCTCCTTGGCTTCGTCCCTGAGGAGGACAAGTACCGGTGGATGAAATCCTGTGATGTTTTCGTGAACTTATCGGGGGTAGAGGCCTTTGGAATAACGGTTCTGGAGGCGTTGGCGGCGGGGGCACCAGCGGTGGTGAACGCCGATGGCGGTCTGGGGGAATTTGCCGAGAGGTTCGAGGGCGTTCTAGGTGTTCGGCCGGGGAGCATTTCAGAAAAAGAGCTGGCGAAGGCGATAGTATCCTCCATCGGAAAGGATATAAATGACGACCTCAATGGCTACGATTGGACGAGGATTGTAAAGCGCATAGAATATATTTATAAAAACTCCTGACGACTGCGACGCTTATCTCAGGGTCCATCGGGAGATGATCATAATGACGAAGGCCGCGTTGATTACGGGGATAACAGGGCAAGATGGTTCGTATCTCGCCGAGCTCTTGCTCGGCAAGGGCTATGAGGTCTACGGCCTAGTCCGGAGGCTCAGCACGCCCAACATGTCGAGGATAAGTCATATAGCAGATAATATAATATTTCTCGAAGGAGACCTGACGGACCAGTCTTCCCTCAACGTCGCGGTCCAGACAGCTCAGCCCGACGAGGTTTACAACCTCGCAGCCCAGTCCTTCGTAGCCACATCCTGGAACCAGCCGGTCCTAACCGGAAACGTCACGGGCCTCGGGGTCACCCGGATCCTCGAAGCTGTGAAGCACTTCTGTCGCGACGCTAAGTTCTATCAGGCCTCCAGCAGCGAGATGTTCGGAAACGTCGAGGAGGTCCCTCAGAACGAGCTTACCCGCTTCCGCCCCCGAAGCCCCTACGCCATAGCGAAGGTCTATGGCTTCTACACCACCGTGAACTACCGGGAGAGCTTCGATATGTTCTGCTGCAACGGGATCCTCTTCAATCACGAGTCTCCACGGCGGGGGATCGAGTTTGTGACGAAGAAGATCACCGATGGCGTCGCCAGGATTTATCATGGCAATTCCAAAGAGCTCCGCCTGGGCAATTTGGATGCAAAGCGGGACTGGGGGTATGCTGCCGATTACGTCGAGGCGATGTGGCGGATGCTCCAGCAGGATGCACCCGAGGACTACGTCGTCGCGACCGGATCGAGCCATTCGGTGAAGGAGTTCGTCGAGATGGCCTTCTCGGCGATGGGGCTTGACTGGAGGGATCACGTCAAGACTGACGAGAGGTTCATAAGGCCCGCCGAGGTCCCGGAGCTCCGGGGCGACGCATCGAAGGCGAAGGAGAAGCTCGGGTGGGTTCCAAAGACCTCCTTTGAGGAGCTGGTGGAGATGATGGTGAGGGCGGATATGGAGAGGATGGTGGGGGATTACGGAAGGTAAGATGAAGTTTGAGCCTCAAGTTTACCTAATAAAACGTTCATTGGCCCTAAGGCCATCCATGCTGATGAAAATAGGTATTTGTGCAGACCTATTCTCATAACAAAGATACGAAAAGATAAATCAAAAGAGGTGATTAAATGCCTGGAATCGTTGGTATCGCTGATCCTGCGAGCGAGATAGATGGGGATCTTTTAGAGAGCATGGTGCAATCAGTTAAACATGAGCCGTGGTACATTATTGATAATCTCGTTGAGGATCATTTTGCAATTTCAAGAGTGCATCTAGGCATTATAAATCCTGAGCGGCAGCCGATTTATAATGAGGACAAATCCTTATGTATCTTTTTTGATGGAGAAATATTTGATTACGAATATGAATCAGAGTATCTGAAATTAAAGGGGCATAAATTCGAAATCGATAATGATTCGGAATTTTGCTTACATTTATACCTGTCTCTTATA
>LUZO01000539.1 GCA_001603685.1 Bacteroidales bacterium Bact_23 | reverse complement strand
AGATGGTATATTAACAATAAAACAAGGAGGAAATGTTTTTATTGATGATATAAATAACATAGATTTGCAGAATGGCTTTTTAATAGGGAATGGAGGTGTAAATATAAACATGAATAATGCATTGGTTATACTTGGGGTACCTCCTTCAAAAAGCATAACTACAAATACGAACTGGACTAATGTTAATTACAAGTTTTATGACAACCTTTACATTGCTCCCGGAGCAACACTTACCCTTTCAAATAGTGAATTAAAATTCTTTAGAGCTGCAAAAGTAACAGTAGCCAAAGGAGCTAAACTTGAGATGACAAATAATAGTAATCTTACAACAACCTGCAAATCAGAACTTTGGGCAGGAGTTGAAGTATGGGGCAATCCTTCACTTCTCCAAACTCCATCAACAAACCAGGGACATATTATTATAAACAACAGTAAAATCGAACTTGCACGTACTGGCGTTTTACTTGATAAACCAATGTATCCCACCGACAATCTCGAAACGCCGGGTGTATCTTTAGGCAATGGAGGGGGAATCATTCAAGCAATAAACGCTAATTTTATAAACAATTATATTGGTGTGAACTTCTCACCATATTCTATCAATAACCTGAGCGACTTCATCAACTGCACTTTTAATGCAAATGGACTCTTCCCCGAAAATAAAACAGGAATTGACTGTCATGTTAATTTAATTGGTGTGACTGGAGTCAAATTTCTTAAATGCACATTTGCTGCCAATAGCTTTGCGAAAATTAATGCAGGGATTAAATCATTCAACTCAAATTTCCTGGTTAATGGCATAATAAGCAACCATAAATATCAACGGTCTGTTTTTGAAAATCTTAAACATGGTATTTATGTTACAAGCTCATTTTCTAACAGGAATTATTCAGTTAAGAACACCGTTTTCAAACGTTGCAGTAAAGGCATTTTCGCCAGCGGAGTTAATAACATGAGTGTAACAAACAACCTGTTTATACAACCAAAGGAGGTGATTGGTTATCCAACTTACGATCTGACTGGCATTTATCTGGAGTATTGTACCGGATATACGATACAATATGATACAATAAAATCAATTAACAGCCCTAAAGACAAAAGTGAAGTTGGAATCTATATCAAAAACTCAGGACCACATGAAAACCTTTTATACAACAATGTGATAGGCTCAATGAACGAGGCAATAATTGCAGTAGGGGAAAACCGCAACGGTGACGAAGAAGGGTTGTGTATAAAATGCAATGAATTCATTTCAAATAGAAACGATCTGAGAATCCTTCCTGATGAAAATAACTTGTCGGATTTCCATGGGATTAAAAAATACCAGGGCAGCCCGGCTAATGACCCAAAAGCACCGGCAGGGAACACATTTTCTGAATACCCCCCTAATGGA
>LUZO01000538.1 GCA_001603685.1 Bacteroidales bacterium Bact_23 | reverse complement strand
TCCGAAGGCTTAGCCAACAGATTTACAGTCTGCCCCATTTGACCGCTCTGGAATCTCCCCAAATATTTTTCAACATGTTAAAGAACTGAGCCGATGGAGGGATTCGAACCCCCGGCCAGCTGATTACAAATCAGCTGCTCTGGCCTCTGAGCTACATCGGCGTGATGTCAATGAAAAGAAAGCCAACTGCTGTTATCTTTTACCCGTTCAGGCCTCTGAATGCTGAATTCTATCAATGAACTTCACGGGTTAAGCTTAAAAAAATGCAGTCCTTCTTTTCAAAAAGGACTGCAAAAATAGAAACTATTTTGACACGAACAAATACTTTGTGATTTTTTTTTCTTAATTCGTGAATTTATTTTTGAAATTTACCTTTATGACGGCCGAGTTGCTTACGTAAAGCATCAACTGCCAGGTCGGTAGCCTCTTCAAAAGACTTACTCTGTTTCTTTGCAAAAAGATCGTTGCCTTTGATAATTAACCGGATTTCGGCTATTTTATTCTCGGGGGTCTCCACATTATCTACTTTCAGGGTCACCTCTCCGCCGATTATTCCATCATAAATCCCACCCAATTTCGACACCTTATCGTTGATAAAGTCTTCAAGCTTTCTGTCAGCTTTAAATTTTACGGCATTGATACTTACATTCATGATAACCTCCTTTTGTTTAGGCCCTTGGATGGGCATGTTTGTATATTGATTTCAACCTTTCAATGCTTATGTGTGTGTACACCTGAGTAGCAGCCAGGCTTGAATGGCCCAGAAGCTCCTTGATGGCAAACAGATCAGCTCCTTCATTCAACAGATGCGATGCAAATGTATGCCTTAATATATGCGGGCTTTTCCGGCCCTTTACACCGGCACCTTTCAAAATTGCAGTCACTATCCTGTAGATAAACACCGGATAGCTCTTTTTTCCGCTATTGGTGACAATTAATTCGCGAACTCCCGGCTGAGCAACCTCAGACCGGACGGCTATATACTCATCAATCAGTTTCATGAGCCCCGGTATAACAGGGATGATGCGTTGTTTGTTTCCCTTTCCGGTAACTTTCAGCGTAAGGGCGGAAGTGTCAATGTCAGAAATCTTCAGGTTAATCAGTTCTGATAACCTCAAGCCGGTACAATAAAAAATCTCGACTACCAGCATATCACGCCTTTCGGCGAAGCCGGGCCCGGAATTTTCTCCCGAAAGGGCCGATTCCATTTCGCTGCGGGTGGCAAAAACAGGCAACCGTTGCGGAATGGTTAAGGAGGCAGCACGAAGCAACGGGTTTTCGCTGATCAGGCCCTCCTTTTGCAGATAACGGTAATAAACTTTAAGGGATGAGAGTTTGCGGTTGATACTTCGGGACGACATACCGGCATCAACAAGAGATGCTAGCCAGGAACGAACAATGGAATAGGTTACTTCGGTATCAGAATTTATGTTATAAATATCCTGACAATAATCCTGAAACTGAAGCAGATCCGTTT
>LUZO01000537.1 GCA_001603685.1 Bacteroidales bacterium Bact_23 | reverse complement strand
GAACTATATTAATTTCTTTGTCTGCTTTATTTATTTAAACTATACTTTTGTCCGGAAAAAATCGCAGTAATCGCTGAACTACTTTTCCCCGACACTGCCTTTTATTCATAATGGCAATAAATCCGGAACAATACCGATTGGGAAAATATCATAAACCAACATTCATCAATTCTGCAGGGAACCATCAAAATTTTTCCAACAAACAGCAGATTATCCTGTTTATTTCCTCTGATGAATGTACTCTTCGGGAAAGTATCCGGCTGTATTCTACTTTTATCTTTTTGTACTTCGCTCAAAAGATAATCTGCGCAGAAAATACGGTACAGCACATAAAGCAGGCCAATTTGCCCTTTCAGAAAGCTTTCGCATGCAGCTCCATCCCCGAAAGTTCCGGATATGCTGAAAAAACAAGCCGAATAGATTAACCAAACCATTCAACAAGAAAAAAGATGGCAAAAAAAACATACACAATAATCACCGGTTCAGGAAGTTATATTCCACAAAGGCGGGTTCCGAACTCAGCTTTTCTGAACAACCGCTTTTTCGAATCATATAACCAGCCCATTACCCGGCCAAATGAAGAAATAATAGAGCGGTTTCAGCAAATCACGGGGATAGATGAGAGACGCTATATTGATAGCGATATGGTTAATTCTGATATTGCATTCCGTGCAGCGGAACAAGCGCTTATTTCTTCGGCAATTGACGGCGAGCAACTGGATTACATAATAGTAGCCCATAACTTCGGAGATGTAAAATCGGGAAGCACGCACACCGACATCGTTCCTTCGGTTGCCTCGAAAGTAAAACACAAACTTGGGATAAAGAACCCGAACACCGTTGCTTACGACCTTATTTTCGGATGCCCCGGATGGCTTCAGGGAGTAATTCAGGCCGATTATTACATTAGATCAGGAGATGCCAGGCATATTCTTGTCATTGGCAGCGAAACGCTTTCACGCGTAAGCGACCCTTTCGACCGCGATAGTATGATATACGCCGATGGAGCCGGCGCCGTAGTTCTCAGCGCATCAGAGCCGGATGTACCCGCCGGTATTCTCGCCCACGCAACCCGCACCGACTCACTTGACCATGCATATTTGCTCCGGATGGCAGGTTCATTCTCAACAGAAGACGAAGGCAACCATTACCTGAAGATGAATGGGCGCAAATTATATGAATATGCCATAAAAACCGTTCCCCTGGCCATAAAAACGGCAATTGACAAAAGCGGAATCCCCATCACGAAAATCAAGAGCATACTGATTCATCAGGCCAATGAAAAGATGGACGAAGCAATTGTTGATCGCTTATACCGGCTTTATGGCATTTCGGTGAGGCCCGAATATTCAATGCCCATGATCATATCGTGGTTGGGAAACAATTCGGTAGCCACCCTGCCGATACTTTACAATCAGATAATTACCGGAAAATTGGAAAATTACCAACTGAATGCGGGCGATTATTTTGTACTTGCGTCGGTTGGTGCCGGTATGAATATCAATGCCCTGGTTTACAGCATTCCGGAAGAGGCCTGATTAAATCCGGTTTTTCAGGTCAGCAGCGTAATAACCCAGTAGATCAATCCCGAAATCACCATTGATGCCGGAATGGTAAGCAGCCATGCAGCCACAATATTCGATGCCACACTCCAGCGCACCGCGGTAAGCCTGCGGGTTGCCCCGACGCCCATAATTGCACCGGTAATGGTATGTGTGGTACTGACGGGGATTCCGGCAAGGGTACTGCCGATAACGGTAAGCGCGCCGGCCGTTTCGGCATTGAATCCGTGAACGGGACGCAGGTCGGTAAGCCCGACGCCAAGCGTTTTAACCACCTTCCACCCTCCGAAATAGGTACCGAGCGCAATGGCTGAATATGCCGAAACCACTACCCAGCCGGGAACATAAAATTCAGCGCCCAGATGTCCGGTACTGTATAGCAGAATGGCGATGATACCCATGGTTTTCTGGGCGTCATTTCCTCCGTGACCGAGGCTGAAAATGGCCGAAGAGGCGAGCTGCATCAGCTTAAACCAGTTATCCACCTTAAATGGAGAGCGGTTTCTGAAGACCCACAAGGTAAGGGTCATCATCAGAAAGCCGATTATAAATCCAAGCAGCGGAGAGAGGATGATAAACAGCACAACTTTCAGAATTCCGGCGCCTATCAGATATTTTGTTCCGCCAATGACAATTGCCGGGCCGATTAGTCCGCCTATCAGCGCATGCGAAACACTGATCGGCAAACCGTAGTGGGTACAGAAATAAACCCAGCTGATTCCACCGATAAGTGAAGCAAGGATAAAATATTCATTTACGATTGAAGGCTCAATAATGCCTTTGCCAATGGTATTGGCAACATGCAGCCCGAGGATTCCGGCTGCCGCAAAATTCCAGAAAGCCGCCCACAACACCGCAACCCGGGGAGTCATCACCTTGGTTGATACAATGGTGGCGATTGAGTTGGCTGCATCGTTCATTCCGTTCAGGAAATCGAATCCCAGGGCGATAACAATGCAGAGTATAACAACTATTTCCATAATTTACCGGCTATCTGTTTGATTTATGCATGCTTAACAATGATCGTCTGGAAAACATCGGCCACATCCTCTGAGTAATCCATTGCCTTTTCAAGCGAATTCAGAATATCCCGTTTTTTAAGCAGGGTTATGGCATTGGTTTCGGTATCGAAAATCTCAGCAAGGAAGGAGTAGTTCAATGCATCGGACTCATTCTCGAGCCGGCCGATGGTTTCGCAATTTACTTTAAACCGGTTGATCGTATGAAGGTTGTTCAGTCCCAAAGTCACTTCGTTGATTTCATGTGCAGCCTTCACAACCAGATCGGCCATTTCGAGAAATACGGGAGGTATTTCGGGAAGCCGGTATAATTGCAGGCGCTTGGCACAGGCATTCAGGATATCCACCACATTATCAATACGATTGGCCAGTTGCTGAATGTCTTCCCTGTCGAAAGGGGTTATGAAAGTAGAGTTTAGTTCGTCGAAAATTGATGTGGTAATGCGGTCACCCACCTTTTCGAGCTTTTTAATATTTACGACATACTCCATTTTGGTGTTCTCATCGGTGCAGTTGAGCAACTCGCGAAACACCAGCGAGCACTTTACAAGATTATCCGATGCCTCGCAAAACATGGGATAAAACTTCTTGTCCTTTGGGGTCAGCAACTGAAAAAATTTGTCAAGTTTCATGGTTTTTGGTTTATCTGCTTATCAATTGTTATCTGAAACCGGCATCCGGAATGAATACAAATTTAGAGGTAATTAAGCCCTGAAACAGAGTTGAATGTTAAATAATTATTAATTCAGCAACGGGCATTTTCCGGCAGTTAACCATTGCGCAAAGCAGAGCTTCCGTCAAT
>LUZO01000536.1 GCA_001603685.1 Bacteroidales bacterium Bact_23 | reverse complement strand
ATACATCGTGGGTAAGATGTTCAATCTTAGTAATCTTAACAGTTTGTGCCATGATAATGAATAATTTAACAAAAGATTTTTAACAAAACGATGCGGCATTCAACTTGCAGAACGGGCATCTGAAACAGGTATCATTAAAACGCTGTTTGGTTTATTTGGTTCAAATTCCGGCGGATTGTTTTCCGTCAAATCGTTTGAAATCAACTTATCAGCCATTTTCAACCGGCTTTAGAAGGTGGTTTTTCTACCATTAATCTGAGCGAAAAAAAGCCCGGCACCTTTCCGGTAACCGGGCCTGCCATTCCACAGCTTATATCAGCCGGTTTGGAATTATGCTTTTTGGAGCTCTTCTTCCATCACGATGGATTTCGGGAAGAGGATGTTGTTCTCCAGATGGATATGCATGTGCAGATCCTCCTCGAACTCCTTCAGCAGCGAGAGGGTAACGCGGTAAGTGTTGCAGGCATCTGCCGGCGGCAGGTAATTATAGGTGAGTTCCGAAATTTTCCTGAACCTTTCGCCTTCCTGGTCGTGCTCCTGCATCATCATTTTTATGGGATTCTGCACCGTTCCGAAGTGCGCCTTTACCGGCTCGCCCTTCTGCCCCGACTGTACCATCTTGCGGATGTAGGGGAACAGCATCAGCTCCTCTTTTTTCATGTGCATGGTCAGTTCACCGGCCGATTCATTGAACAGGCGATCCACTTCAAGCAGTTCGGGATGGCGGTCGCTGTGCGCCTTTACCACTTTGGTGAGGTAGGGTTTTATCTCCTGAATTTTCTCCTCAACATAGCGGTGGTGCTTCTTCTCAATGTAATCGGCCAGCAGATCGAGCGGCCAGGCGTTGTAATCGGTGCCGATGCTGTTGTCTTTCTTCGACACTTCGGCCAGAACATCCAATAACTCTTCGGCGGCTATCTGTTTTTCGCTGCATGCGTCCTCAATGGTGCGGTTACCGTTGCAGCAAAAGTCAATTCCGTTCTTTTTGAAAACGGAGGCGGTACGGTAATCCTTTGCTACCAGTTCGCCAATGACGGTTTTTTTTGTGATTTCCATATTTAATTGATTTTAAGGTTACTATTTCTTTTCGGCAATGATGACCAGCGAATTGATGTGTTCGCGGTGTCTGGCGAAGGTTCGCCGCATCCCGATGATGCGCTTTCGCGCCATCGGATTGCGCATGATGTTGAGCAAAATTTTGAGGGTTCTGAAAAAGCCTTCATCGTCAATAAACCGCGCAGGTTCAAGCAGCAGCATCTCATTCCGGTATATCTGCCTGATGCCGAAGCCCTCATTTTCCAGCAGCGCCGACCACTCCTCCTCCGTCAGCGGCCGGGCATTGATCCTGACCGACTCCGACATATCCCGCTCAATCTCCCTTTTCTTTGCTTCATCCGCATTTCGCAGCCCCATTTCGTGGATGGCATAGATGCCGCCCTTTTTCAGCAGCCGGTGCGCCTCCCTGATGATGCCGCTTTTCAGATGATCGTCGTGCATGGTGAGCATGGCTTCGCCGTAAACCTTGTCCTTGGAATCGCCCGAAAGTCCGGAATCGGCGGCATTGCCAAGGATAAACCTCACATTCCGCCCCTTTATCCTTCCCCTCAAACGCTGAACGATGTCCTCATCCTCATCCACACCAACATACGAAAGGGGGTTTTTGTTTATCGTAATTTCCGCCGTAAATCCAATGCCCGGAGCAAACTCCACCACATGGTCCTGCGGCTGTATATCGAGTTCTGAAAGCAGCTTCAGGGTCATCTCCCTGCCACCCGGGCGCAATACCCGCTTGCCCATCCTTACCAGAATCCAGTGGCCGGAAGCCGTTTTCATTTCAGATGTATCCATGTTTTTTTGTTTTTAATTTGTTTTCTATTTCGGATATTTTTATCTTAAATAGAATTAAAAAAATTATCTTTTCAAAAACGACTCTCCTGATTTCAGCTTTGTGGCCAGCTCATAAACGGTGGTTGATTCGAGCATCTGTTTCAGCTGTTTGCGCACCTCAATGAAATTGTCGTGCATCGGGCACGGCGCCTGCGGGTTACACTCATCGAGTCCCAGCGCGCAGCCGTTGTATATGGCGTCTCCATCAATGGCAAAAACGATGTCGCTTACCCTGATCTTCTTCATCCGGTTCAGCTCTATGGAAAAGCCGCCGTAAGGCCCTTTCAGTGAGTTGACGATACCGGCCCTGGTGAGCGCCCCCAGGATTTTGGCCGTGAAGGCGACCGGCGAACCTGCATTCTCCGCAACTTCACCCAGCTTTGAGCGTTCGCCCTCAAGCGAGCGGGTGGCAATGTAAATCACCGCCTTGATGCCGTATTCGCAGGTTTTTGAAAACATAACGGAAGCATATTAGCCGTACAAAGATAACAGTTTTTTATTTCGGATGTTTTTATCTTATTTATTTTTTTCCTGAAAACAATTTACGATATCACTTCAGCAATTGCTTGTTGTGGCACACAAGACAATTGGCCTACCTTTGGGTTCCTTCGGGGAATTGCACCCTGTGGGGCTGTGCATTCAGCAAGGGCAGCGCCTGGCGGAGGATGCGGTTCCGGCGGCCGGTGGTATCTTCCGGTTCAACCGGATAGGAGACTACCGCTTCGAGCCAGGAATAATTGTTTACCCTGAAATAGACGGCAGGTTGCCACTCTTTGGGATTCCGGGCATAGACTTCGGGGTAGCGGTCTTTAAAATCGCGCAAAGCGGCATCAATCAGGCAACTTTCAACAAACTGAATATCGCTGGTATAGGCAATCTGAATGGCGGTTTCGTTCCAGATAAACGGCCCCATAGGACCGGAATAGTTGATGACCTGCTCCCGGAGTATCAGGCTGTTCGGGAAGTGGATAATCCTGCCGCTGCTCCGGTCGTTGCCCAGATAATCGCCGCTGCATTCCAGAATAATGGTATCGAGGTAGCTGATTTCAATCACATCGCCCCGCATTTTGTTGATCTGAATCCGGTGCCCCACCTGATAGGGGCGGCGGAACACAATGTACAGCCAGGCAATGAATGAGGTGATGGGCGCCTGAAGCGCAAAACCCAGCACCAGCGATATAAGCCCGAAGCTGACCGCCACCGCATAGAGGTTCTGAAACAGAAAAGAGGCCACCACAATGGAGACGGCAATGATCGAAAGCAGGCGGATGATGCGCAGCAGGTTGTAGCGTTCGCCTTCCACTTCGGTTTGGCCGGCAATCACTTTTTCAACAATTTTTGTAGTTCCCAGAATTACAATAATCAGAAAAAGGCTCATGGTCAGCCGCTTAAGAAGCGGCACAAACTGTTTCCACGGAAAAAGAAACTCCAGATCCATCAAATAGTGAAGGGCCAATACAAAAAGGGCAAACACCACATAGGAAGCAATTCCGTATTTCTTCTTTTCTTCGGTTATGTTTTCTCCGTTCATTGGAAATCAGGTTTTTAATAAAAATAGCAGCGTAAATGGTTCTAATTAATATCTGCAGCTAATAT
>LUZO01000535.1 GCA_001603685.1 Bacteroidales bacterium Bact_23 | reverse complement strand
GGCAATGGGCATGGAGCCGCGGCCACCCGCCATACGGTCGCGGATTTCACCGCCGCTACCGGTGGCAGCACCGTTGAATGGCTCGACCGTAGTCGGGAAATTGTGGGTTTCGGCTTTCAGCGAAATAACCGATTCAATATCTTTTACTTTGTAATAATCAGGCTGCCACGGATTTACCGGAGCAAACTGCCTGATGGAAGGCCCTTTGACAAAGGCTACATTATCCTTATACGCAGAAACAATGTAATTGGGATTCTCCTTCGAGGTCCTTTTAATCATCGAGAACAGCGAATCCGGCATGGTTTCGCCGTCAATCACAAAGGTGCCATTGAATATTTTATGGCGGCAATGCTCCGAATTTACCTGCGAAAAGCCAAACACCTCGCTGTCGGTAAGCCGGCGCCCGATTTTTTTGCTCAGTTCATTCAGATAGTCAATCTCATCGGGCGATAGCGCCAGCCCCTCCTGTTTGTTGTAAGCGGCAATATCATCTATTTCCTTAACCGCTTCGGGCTCCCCTTCAATGGTAAACAGGTCCTGATCCAGCCCCCGGCTAATGATCTGCAGCATGGGGTCGTATCCGGCATCAGGCCCTTCAACCTCATGATATTCTTCTATTCTGAAGATTCCCCGGATACCCATATTCTGGGTAATCTCAACCGCATTTGTACTCCAGGGCGTCACCATTTCGCGCCGCGGCCCGGTAAAATACCCGGGAATGGCTTTTTTGCCAAGATATTCAGCATCACCAAACAGCCAGCACAACATTTCTATCTGGGTAATAGTGAGTTCCTTTTCGCAGCCAACGGCATAAATGGCATCCTTCCTGAAGAACCTGATCATTGCTCCTGATTTTTAATAATTAATTGTGGCAAAGTTACTAAAGGAATGGAAACGAAAGCACCCATTTTGAATTATGCACTGCGGAAATCTGAAACCGCTGTTACAACAGGGTTCAGACAGAATAAATTGAGCTGCAGAAGCACTTTGTTGAAAGGAATTTACAGAAACTGCAGCCATACCGGAATTTTATTTTTCGCCTGTTATCATTTGCCTTTTTAATAGTTCTACCTTTGCGCCCAATTTTCAAAATAATTTATGCCTAATTTTCAAGAACTTGGCTTAGCCCCTCAACTGGTTGAAGCCGTTGAAGCCCTCGGGTTCAAAGAACCCATGCCTGTACAGGCCGAAGTAATTCCCGCACTGATAAACCAACCCGGCGACCTTGTAGGTCTTGCACAAACCGGCACCGGTAAAACCGCTGCTTTCGGTTTGCCTTTGCTCCACCACATTGATCCTGAACTGAATAAGACCCAGGCGCTTATCCTTTGCCCTACCCGCGAACTCTGTTTGCAGATTTCGAATGATCTCAGAAACTACGCCCGTTTTATTCCGGGCATCAGGGTGTCATCCATTTACGGAGGCGCCAGCATTGATCTCCAGATCAAGCAACTGGCCGAAGGGCCGCAGATCATAGTAGCCACTCCCGGAAGGCTGAACGATATGATTCGCCGGAAGAGAACCGACTTCAGCCGGGTGAGATGGCTGGTACTGGATGAGGCCGATGAAATGCTCGATATGGGATTTCAGGAAGAGGTGGATGCCATTCTGGAACACACCCCCACCGAAAAACACACCCTGCTTTTTTCAGCCACCATGCCCGAAGAGGTGGAGCGCATTCTCACCAGATACATGGACAATCCGGTTGTGAAAACAATTGGAGCAAGAAACAGCGGCACTTCAAATGTAAAGCACATGTATTACCTGGTTCAGGCAAAGGACCGCTATGCTGCTCTGAAACGCATTGCCGATTTCAATCCGCGCATCTATGCCATCATCTTTTGCCGAACCCGCATTGAAACTCAGGAAATTGCCGATTCGCTTATCCGCGACGGCTACAATGCCGATGCACTTCACGGCGACTTGTCGCAGGCTGCCCGCGACCATGTGATGAACCGGTTCAGAAACAGGGCGCTGCAAATGCTGGTTGCCACCGATGTTGCAGCACGCGGACTTGATGTGAACGACCTTACCCATGTGATCAACTACAACCTGCCCGACGACTCCGAAATTTACCTGCACCGCAGCGGAAGAACAGGGAGGGCCGATAAAACCGGAATCTCAATCTCCATCATAAACCTGAAAGAGAAATTCAAAATCAGGCAGATAGAGAAGAAGATAAAACGCGAATTTGCAAAAGCAAAAATCCCCACCGGCGTTCAGGTTTGCGAAAAACAGCTCTTTAACCACATCGACCGCATGGAAAATGTAGAGCTCGATGCCGAAATCGAATCGTTTCTGCCGGTCATCTACCGCAAACTGGAATGGATGGACAGGGAGGAGATTATCAAAAGGTTTGTATCACTCGAATTCAACCGTTTTCTGGAATATTACCGGGATGCCAGAGATCTGAATGTAGAAGAAAAGAAGAGTGAGGAAGTTCCGGATGAAGGTCGCAGCAAATCAAAAGGCCGTCGCGACGACAACGGCCAGTTTACCCGGTTGTTTGTGAGCATCGGGCGCAAAGACAGGGTGCTTCCACCTCAGATCATCGGATTGATCAATGAAGTAACCCGCTCGCGCGAAATTAAGATTGGCCGCATCGACATTATGGACAACTACTCGTTTGTGGATGTTGATTCTGGTGCTGTCGGCCGTATCCTAAAGGCTTTCGGCAATGAAAAATCAAATCCGCATGGAGTTAGGGTTGAGAAAGCTTCGGAAAGGGAATTTGAACCGGCGCCCCGGAAAGGAAAATCGTTTCGGGAGAAAGAAAAACATTTCGATTCTGAGAGAAAGTTTTCAAAAAATAAGGCCGGAGACGACTATCCCTGGAAAAAACCGGAACGGAGAAACGGACAGGGGAAAGGCAAAAAGAGATAGATTTTCTATTCCGGATCAGAAGTTCTGAATTCCATACACCTAAAAAGAGAAATGGCCTGACATTCAACAAACTGTCAGGCCATTTCTTTAGAATATACTTGATGAGGCATTCACCTCTTTTGGCTTTTAGTCGTTCTGTTCGGCCAGGAAGCGGTCAGCTTCAAGCGCTGCCATACATCCGGTGCCGGCGGCGGTAATGGCCTGACGATAAACATGGTCCTGAACATCACCGGCTGCAAAAACGCCCGGAACATTGGTTTTGGTTGTTCCGGGAATGGTTTTGATATATCCGGTCTCATCCAGATTTATCTGGCCCTTAAACAGTTCGGTATTGGGGCTGTGGCCGATGGCAACAAAGAAGCCCTGAACTTCAATCTGTTTGGTTTCACCGGTTTTTACATTTTCCAGCAGGGCTCCGGTAACGGTTTTGCCATCGCCGAGAATCTCTTTGGTAACATGATTCCACAGTATCTCGATGTTGGGAGTATTCATCACCCTGGTCTGCATGGCCTTGCTGGCACGCAGCTCATCGCGGCGAACAATCATGTAAACCTTTCTGCCGAGTTTTGCCAGATACGAAGCCTCTTCGCAGGCGGTATCCCCGCCTCCCACAACTGCCATATCCTGTCCGCGGAAGAAAAATCCGTCGCAGGTAGCACAGGCTGAAACGCCATGTCCGTTGTATCTGGCTTCTGACTCAATTCCAAGGCGGCGTGCAGTGGCGCCGGTTGCAATAATTACGGTTTCGGCAAGAATCTGCTTTGTTTCATCAGCCACCACGCGGAACGGACGCTGTGAAAAATCAACCGAGGTAATGATGCCCCAGCGCATGTCAGTACCAAAACGCTCAGCCTGACGCTGCATATCCATCATCATCTCCGGGCCCTGAATTCCATCAGGATATCCGGGGAAGTTTTCAACATCGGTGGTGGTGGTCAGTTGCCCTCCCGGCTGTAAACCCTGATATAAAACGGGTTTCAGATCAGCCCTGGCGGCATAAATGGCAGCAGTGTAACCTGCAGGTCCTGAACCAATGATCAGACATTCAACTTTTTCAATTTCTTCACTCATTGCT
>LUZO01000534.1 GCA_001603685.1 Bacteroidales bacterium Bact_23 | reverse complement strand
TGCAGAAAAAAATCAATGACTCTTTATTTCTTTGATTTTCACTGCTTTATCCAATGGTTTGCCGGGTAGCTGCCTTATAAAAAAGCCAACCTTTAAACCTGTTTTCAGATTCGGGTATAATTCATCCGAAGTTTTTATAAAAGCGTAATAGTCCTTGTTGTTTTCTCCTTTTATTATTACATCATTTCCGTTTTCTTTTGGTTTTGATATCCTGATTATTGTTCCGGTTAGCCTGTTTTCACGCCCTGACAGTGAAGATGCCGGTTTCCAAACGCTTTGCAGTTTTCTCATCAATGTCTGCTTATGAGTTTCAGGATCAAAGTTGCCATGTGCGGTACCTGCTTTGCCGGCAAGCCCGCTGCTAATGGCCCAGCCTGCCGTCTTCCGTATGCTATATGCGAGTTTCCAGTGGTCCAGAGCCAGTTCAGACTGATTTAATTCGTGGTATAAATTGCCAAGTTGCTCAATCAGTTCCACTTTGTAATTTATATCGCCGTGCCCTGCCATTGCATTTAGCATCAGATTCAGCGCTTTATCATTTTCTTTCTTTTGCAAATATAAATAGGCAGTTTCGGCCAGCAGAAACCAATCGTTTTTTTTCTGAAGTAATTTCTCAAATCCGGCAATTGCCATTTCCATTTCACCCAGTACTTTGTAGCATTGGGCAATACGCCTTGCAAACCATATCTCATTGGAGTAGTGCATTTTACCAATCTCATTTAATGCTTCCTCTGATATTGCAATGCATTTTTCAAAATTGCCGGTGTTGAATAATGCTTTGCTGTATTGTGCGTACCACTCCTCGTAAAGCGAAGCCAGTTCGCTTTCCCGGTTTTTTCCGTTTCGTTCAATGGTTATTGAATAGGGTTTTTTATTTAGCAATACGGGATTAACGGTTTCACAAAACCGGTTTATCAAATTCCAGTCAGGCTGGTTTTTCTTTGTTTCGGTCTTCAAAACCTTGAATATCAAGGTGTTGTACAGGTTTTGTGAAAACTCGCTTTTCTGATTGCCTAATATTGGCAATATACGAATAATTTTCTCAACAATAATTTTTTCGTCTTCCGGATTTTTATCCGGTGATTTATACCAGTCATAAAGCAAAAGTGCCTTCGAAGTTACTATTCTTTCGGAAGTGCTGCCGTTTATCTCTATTTCATAAATCTTCAGATAGCTTTCCGCAGCTTTCCACGATTTTGTCAATCGCAAACATTGAAGGATATTTGCCGTCAGATATATATTCGAGGCAATCTCCTGTTTTGAGTATTCATTTTTATGCTCTTTAAAGTATGACAGAGCACTTTCATATTGTTTCTCCCTTAAAAATTGCTGTATAACCTGTTGAAGTTCCATAGGCAACCCGATTAAAAAAACAATGTATTTCTGCGCTGTGTAATAACATCAATATCAATTGTCTGTCCAATAATTTTCATTGCAGTAAGGTAGTCTGTGGAGATGGGGACAATCAGTATGCTGTCTTCGTTTTCATAAGCTTCCTGAACTTCGGCAAGGTCGCTTCTTATCTGGTCGTATTTTGAGTTGGCCAGATCGGCCAGAAAAACAGAACGCTGCACCCTGTAACAGCCCATCTTCAACAGGTATTTATGTACCTGCTTCCGAACTTTGTTATCCTGTATGTCGTACATTACAAAGAAAATCATGTTTGATGCGGGCCTGTTCTTCGTGTTTACCAATCCTAAGATTTTAGTTACTCTTTCCTCAAGTGTTGTTATGGCTTCGTCGTCAGTAACCGGCCGGTTTGGCTGCGGTGAGCCTTTTAAGCCGGCTTTGGACAGTTTGCGCATAACCTCGATAAATCCCGGCGGCTCTTTCTTCTTTCTGGGCATCTTCCACTGAATTTACTACTGAATGATGAATTGACTGATTAGTTCAGCACATAACTTGTTCAACTCTTCATTAACTCCCCTGCGCGGAGTTTGAACAACGGAATAACCTTTCTTTCCGTAAAAAAGGTTGATTTCCGCTTCTCTGTAATTCACTTTCATTCTGATTTTTTTGCCGTAATTGATGTTTATCACCTCTGTTACTGTTATGCCTGCTTCTTCAAGATAAGGTTGCAGGCGTTCCATGATCAGGTTTAATTCATTGGGAATATAGGCTTCTTTCTTTTCGGCTTTAGTTTTCAGATTAGGGTTCAGCAGCGATTTTATCTTTTGCAGTGCAGCATCGTCAGCGGTTCCCTTTGATTTCTCTTCTTCAGTTACGGGTTGTTTGAAAAGTATGTCGTTTTGTAGTTGCTTCTGTTGATGAAACATTTCAGTAACATTATCTGTGTCGATAAATGACTGAATATCTACGAGTTCTGCTTCCGGATTATAGTAGCAATTAACATCAATGCTGATAAAGCAAGCCCTTGCCACATCGCTTGTGCTGGTGTCAATTACCTGGTCGAGCCGGTATTGAGCCGAAAATTTTTTGATAAACACTTTGTAGAAGAGCGAGTATATCCCGGCATCATAACACTTGTCTTTAAGCTTAAACAACAATTTCAGGCCATCTTCGCCGGGTGACAGGAAACTTAGCATTACCCTTGAATCGGCCTGTAATCGTTGCCTGAGTTCTTCAACCTGCATTTCCTTTTCCGTAATCTTATCAATATCAATGATAAAGTACTGTGTGTAAGCAAAGTTTTCCGTACGCCTGAACGAAGGGTTAAATATTCCGCATACCACATAAGGCAGATTTCTTTTAAGCTGGCTGTACTGTTTTGTGTCGAGTTGCCTTACAATACGAAGCTGCCGGATCATCGACTCTACATTGGCATCAGGGTTGATAAGCTTATGATATAAATAGTCCGGTTTTATTTTTACAAGCGGATCATCCTTTTGGGTTATATTTTTTCCTGCAGATATCATGGTTAGTTAAATTTT
>LUZO01000533.1 GCA_001603685.1 Bacteroidales bacterium Bact_23 | reverse complement strand
GCTGATCATATTATAATAACTCTAAATAAACAAACTCCCATGAGCGAGATAGCCGCCACTACCTGGTGGATGCAGATGACCTCATATCCGGGTAACGACAAGATGAAGCTCCTTCCGCGGGGCTGTCGGGTGATGCATGCCAGAAAGCCTACCCGTGCCTTCTATCTCTTCCTCTACACTTCGGTGGGACGGCCTTATCAGTGGTATAACCGCCTGCTATTGCCAGCCGATGAGCTCCAGGAACTGCTGAACAACGACGAAAACAGCGTCTGGGTGCTCTATTACAAGGGAGTGCCTGCCGGATTTGCTGAATTCGACCTGTCGGTGGAAAATGAAACCGAACTGGTCTATTTTGGACTAAGTTGCGACTTTACCGGAAAAGGGCTGGGTATGCCATTCCTAAACTGGTGTATCCGAAAAGCGTTTGAAAGGCCGATAAAAAGATTCTGGCTCCACACCTGCAATCTCGACCATCCTGCAGCGCTGGGACTCTACCGGAAAGCCGGATTTATAATCTATGACCAGGATACCATCAAACAGCAAAAACCCGATCCCGAAGATGACCCATACCTGCTGCTGCCCTGGTAAGTAATTCCTATAAAGGATTCATTATTTTTGTGCCCGAAATCGAAACACTCCATGGAAGAAAAATTCGCCAGGCTTATTTCCTATATGATGCATCCGCTGCTGATGCCCACTTATGCCCTGCTCCTGCTCTACACCCAGAATACCTATTACATATCGGTGCTACCTGAAAACCTGAAATGGGCGCTTGCTGCACTGATTTTTGGAAATACAGCCGTACTCCCCACCATCATCATCTGGTTTATGCTCAAACGCGGACTAATAACCAGCCTGCAGATGCCCGACAGAAAAGAGCGTACCTTCCCCTTCACCATAACTGCGATTTCGTATTTTGCAACTTATTTTATGCTCAGGAATATGGGGTTGCCAAGAATTTTTCTTCTGTTTATCCTTGGTGGTGCGATACTGATTGTGGTGGTGTCGTTTATCAACCTTTTCTGGAAAATCAGCATTCATATGGCAGGAACCGGAGGACTTGCCGGCGCCTTTACCGGACTTATGTACACCCAGTACATCAATGCCCCGCTACTTATCATCCTCCTTATCTTTCTGGGAGGGCTTACCGGATATGCACGCCTGAAACTAAACACCCACAACCAGGCCCAGGTATACACAGGCTTTGTTGTGGGTGCTGTTACGATGTCTGCAGTGTTTCTGCTTCGCTGACCTAGAACGGACGGAGCGAAATACCTACCGACAGAGGATAAATTTCAATGCCCGAATTCTCGCTGAAAATCTTTGTTACGGAATAGAATCCGTTAAGATCTACCCATTTGTAGCCAATCGTGAAGGTGGGCCCGAATCGTACCTTTTCGATGTTGGCAAGCTCTTTTTCCTTGGTCTTCATTTTATTGCCATCAGAATCGTTTCCCTTATATTTGGTGTGGGCATCCAGTAGCATACCAACTTTAACGCCTACAGCCAACTTAAAACCACCTTCGGTTTTGAAACAAAACTCAGCCGGCACATCCAAATACGTGAGGCCAAGTTTGCTCTTTTTGTATTTTATTTCAGAAGGAATCCTGGTAAACGATGAAGTACTTGCTGAGTCGGAAAGAGTGGCGTTACTAAACAAGTTGTGCATGCTAATGCCTATTCCAATTGCAAATGCAAAATTAGACTTGCTAATCGGAAAAGTGTGCAGGCCGTAAAAACTTACTCCCGGGTTAATTGCCCGGAACTTAACCTCATCGGGCGATTTCATAACAATATCGTTAAAAACATCAATTCCCGATGTGAATTTTTTAAGGAACAGGGGCTCCGGCGACTTCTGGGCAAAAAGAGAAACACTTAACACAAAAGTTAGCGCCAAAAGAAGAAATGACTTTTTCATTTGCATGACTTTAAAATTGTACAGTATAACAATTCCGGACTCCAGCTTCTGCGGTTGAAACCAATCCAGGGCAACAAAGATAATGAATGCAACGGTTTTTAAAGAATACTTTCCACAATAATTACACATTTGAAAATATTTTCTCCTGATAAGTCAGGGCGGATTATGCAGTCAGGGGAAGCTCAGGCAGGTGGAGAAGGGGTTCCCGATTTTTTTTGTTTTTATATATCTGCTTATTTC
>LUZO01000532.1 GCA_001603685.1 Bacteroidales bacterium Bact_23 | reverse complement strand
GGTATATATCCAATAAAATATTATTCGGGTAGGTTTGATGTTTACCAAAGGACTTATGTCCTCCGATCCTTAGATCAATCTAAATTAATAAATAAGTATCTATATTATGCTTTGCAGCTTAAGCTCGAACTGCTTAAAAGCATATCAACGGGTGCTGCAACAAAATTTTTAACCTTAGTTATTCTCAAGGATCTTGACTTATCCCTCCCCCCTCTCCCCACCCAGCGCAAGATCGCCACCATCCTCTCCGCCTACGACGACCTGATCGAGAACAACACCCGGCGCATCAAAATCCTGGAGGAGATGGCCTCGGCCCTCTACCGCGAGTGGTTCGTAAACTTCCATTTCCCTGGGCATGAGAAGGCGCGGATGGTGGAATCGGAGCTGGGAACGATACCAGAGGGATGGGAAGTGATGCCGTTCTCATCACTTGCAAATTACATCAACGGCTACGCTTTCAAACCAAGCGACTGGGGCAATGAAGGAAAACCCATCATCAAAATAAAAGAACTTAAAGCTGGCATTACTCCTGAAACACCGCTAAATGAAGGCGATGGGATTCCTGAGAAATACAACGTCTTTGATGGTGACGTGTTGTTTTCGTGGTCCGCTGACCTCAATGTCTACCTATGGATGAATGGAAATGGATTACTAAATCAGCATCTTTTCAACGTCGTGCCGATCAACGGATTCACACACGCTTTTTGCTTCCATGCTTTGAAGGAAGCGATGCCAAGATTTCGAGCGTTGAGTCTTGGAGCGACAATGCACCACATAAAGAGATCTGCATTAGATCAGGTTTCCTCGGCCGTGCCACCCGCAGAATTGAGGGAGCGATTTGATGTTTTCGTTAAGCCGATGCATGATCAACAATTAATGCTTACCAAACGTCTCCTCATCCTCCGCCGTACCCGCAACCTTCTCCTACCCAAACTTATTTCTGGGGAAATAGACGTAGAAGGTCTAAAAATTAAGGCGGGCGAGCTTGAAGCATGATCGAAGTACATCAAAATCTGTTTGTAGGGAATCAGATAGATTACGATTTTGAGGTATCAAGAGAAAACGGCTGGGCTGTAGTTCATGCCTGTAAAGAGCCTTACCATCGGCAGTTATTGGGCTATAGAGGCCGTGCTGCGCCAAAAGACCATCCCGAATACCTCCTGGCTCGGCGCGATGACGAGTTGACTCTCAACATCGTAGACGTCAACAATCCAGCCTTCTTCTCAAAGGAAGAGATGATCGAACCCGCCCTCGACTTCATCGATGAGGCGCTGAGCCGGGGCCTCAAGGTTCTGGTCCACTGCAACCTGGGAGAGTCGAGGGGGCCTTCGCTCGCCCTTCTCTACATGGCCGCGAGGCTCGGCGCCCTCCCCTCTGAATCTCTGGAGGCCGCCGAGCAGAAGTTCAGATCGATTTACCCCTTTTATAATCCAAAGTTCGGCCTGCGGGAACATCTCCGCCAGAACTGGGAAAGCTACTGCGACGGAGGCCGTCGATGATGGAAGGGGAAGAAGAAGGGGGAAGGGAGGCCGAGGCTTGACAGCTCACGACGGCGACTACACCGAGGACCAAATGATTCAGCGGCCCGCCATTCTCCGTTTTCATGATTTGGGCTGGGAGGTCGCCGACTGCTTCGAGGAGAAGTGCGGCGTCCAGGGGACCCTGGGCCGGGAGACCCGCGCCGAGGTGGTCCTCGTCTCGAA